>NZ_HF986798.1:0-53254 GCF_000431195.1 Prevotella sp. CAG:255
TTTTTCTTTCTTTCCCCACTATTTATCGGGTGAGCCTAACAACCTTCTACTTATAGTGTGTATTGAAAATAAAAAGCCTAAGAATATAATAAATTCTTAGGCTTTTTATTCTTTTAGTATACTGCTAATTTAGTCGGGGCGACAGGATTCGAACCTGCGACCACCTGGTCCCAAACCAGGCGCGCTACCGGACTGCGCTACACCCCGTAACCAAATCTTTAAATTTGCGATGCAAAGGTACTACTTTTTTTTAAAACATGCAAATTTTACAGCATTTATTTAATTATATTTTGCTCAACAAAGATTTTTTTCAGTGCTTGAACACCTTTCTCTACTTGTTCCACAGTATGGGTTGCCATTAATGCAAATCTGACAAGTGTATCTTGTGGTGCGCATGCAGGAGGGATAACAGGGTTTATAAATACGCCTGCATCAAAAGCCAATTTAGTAACGAGGAAGGTCTTATCTACATCTCTAACATAAAGAGGTATAATAGGACTTTCTGTGTCTCCTATTTCAAAACCTTCTTCACGGAAGCGTTTTAATGCATATTTTGTAACTGTCCAAAGGTTTTCAATACGCTCAGGTTCTTTGCGTATGATGTGCAGGGCTTCCATTGCAGCAGCTGTAGCAGCAGGAGTATTGGATGCGCTGAATATATAAGTTCTGCATGTGTGGCGCAAATAGTTTATGGTATCTTTATCACCGGCAATAAAACCTCCTATGCTGGCGAGGCTTTTAGAGAAAGTACCCATGATAAGATCAACGTCATCAATTACGCCAAAATGGTCGCATACGCCTCTTCCTTCTTTTCCAAAAACTCCTAGTCCATGTGCTTCGTCTACCATTAGAGAAGCATTATATTTTTTCTTTAAACGAACAATTTCAGGTAAATTTGCAAGATCACCTTCCATTGAGAAGACGCCATCAACGACAATAAGCTTTATTGACTCGGGTTTACATTTTTGGAGTTGTTTTTCCAAGTCTTCCATATCGTTGTGCTTATATTTTAAGCAAGTTGCGAATGAAAGACGTCGTCCGTCAACAATACTTGCATGATCGCGGTCATCGCAAATGATATAATCTTCACGTCCACAAACAACGGAGAGTACACCGGCATTTACAGAGAATCCTGTCGAAAAGCATAATGCTTCGTCTTTATGCTCAAATTCAGCAAGTTCCTTTTCGAGTTGTACATGTATGTCAAGTGTTCCATTCAAGAAACGGCTTCCTGCACAACCACTTCCATATTTGTCTAATGCATCTTTTGCGGCGGCCTCAACACGCGGGTCACCAGTTAATCCAGTATAAGCATTAGAACCGAACATAAGCACTTCATGTCCGGCCATTTGAACCTCAGTGCCTTGTTTGCCTGTTATTTCACGGAAGTAAGGGTAAACACCAGCTTCCATGAACCTTTGTGGTTCACGGTAATTTTTGTATCTTTCTTGTAATAGTCCCATATTATAAATAGGTGTAGATTTTCTACATTGTTTTGATTAGGCTGCAAAGATACAAAAAAATGTGTAAATCATAAGAAAAAAAATAGAAAAGTGTTTTTTTTGCAAAAATATTATAAGTAATAAAAATGGTTTGTACTAAAATATTATTATTTTTGCAAGACGATGGCAGGAAAGAAAAAGATAATATTTGTTGTGAACCCGATATCTGGAACGACAAGAAAATCGGGTATCTGTAAACTTATTGAGAATAATCTCGATAAGGAATATTATGATTTCTCAATAGTTGAAACCCAATACAGCGGGCATGCTTCTGAGATATCCAGAGATGCCAAAGATAGAGGGGTTGATGTTGTTGTTGCTGTTGGAGGTGATGGGACTATAAATGAAGTGGCACGTTCAATTGTTAATTCGGATACGGCATTAGGTATTATTCCATGTGGTTCTGGAAATGGATTGGCTAGGCATTTAATGATACCGATGGATATGCATAAGGCTCTTGAGGTAATTAATAAGCATACGGTGCATGACTTGGATTATGGTATTATTAACGGAATACCATTTTTCTGTACATGTGGTATGGGGTTTGATGCTTTTATTAGTATGAAGTTTGCCGAGTCTGGAAAGCGCGGTCCTGTTTCATATCTGGAGAATATTTTGCGGGAAGGATTAAAGTATAAACCGGAAACTTACGAGATAGAAGATGAAAACGGGAAAACTAAATATAGGGCTTTTCTTGTTTCATGTGCCAATGCGTCTCAATATGGAAATAATGCATATATAGCACCACAGGCATCCATGAGTGACGGATTGCTTGATGTTATAATAATGGAACCTTTTGATATGATTGATGCACCGCAGATTAGTATAGATATGTTTAATAAAACTTTAGATCGGAATGCAAGGATAAAAACATTCCGTACTAGGCATATCTTGGTTCATCGTCAAAAGGAAGGATATATACACTATGATGGCGATCCTGTTATGGCAGGGGCTGATGTGGATATATCCGTTGTCAATAAGGGTATAAAGGTTATAATTAATCCTTTGGCTGATAAGGCAAAAAGGCAGCCAAACATGGTGCAAAATGCCTTTAGTGATTTTTTTAACGATATAAGTAATATGCGTACAGACATTGGCCGTCAAGGACGCCATATTCATATTTTGAATAAAATATTACTTAAACGCTTAAATAATCTGTGACTTTTTATAAGTTTGGACGCTTGCTATTTTATGTTTAGGCGTATGATCCTTATTCCTGTCATTGTCTTTTGCTTTTGCAGGTAATTGTATAAAGTCATAGGTTCTTCAACAACTTTGTGGTGCAGGCTAGATGCGTTAAGCATGTGCAGCCCGTCTTTATGCCATATGGCAAATCCGATGTGTTGAATATCCAGTCCTTTTAGACTTGTTGTGGTAGCAATGATGTCACCATCTTGAATTGTTCTTCTGACAGTGTTAGTGTTCTTAACCTCCGTCTTGGGAATATATTTGTATGTTTTCTGATTAATGTTCTGTTCTGTTTTTCTTATTGTAGGGATATACTTAGGATTTTCCTTCAGCATCTTATATTTAGAGGGATTTTCTGACATGTAAAATACATTTATTCTTTGGGTATTGGTGAAAGGCGGGGTAGGGCTTTGTATTTCCTTACAAATTCCTTTCTTTGTATTGTTCTCTATCCAATCCGTGAAATAGTGAAGTCTTTGTGTGTAATGAGGTCGTGAGTCGTCCCTGTATCTTATTTTTTTAAGATTGTCACAGAAACTTTTAAATGTGTATTTCTTTTCACTTATGCACATTGAAAGGGCTACGACATTTTCAACATAGGTGGTGCAGTCTAGTTGCCTCAAATTTATAACTAATTTTTCTTTCTTGTTTATCTCTAGGGTGTGTGCTACATAGGGAATACTTTTAAGTTTCCGTGCAAAATATATTATATAATTAGTGCTTTCCGGTTGTTTTTTCGCATCGTTTAACAATTTAATAACGCGAATGCTGTCTGATGGTTTGTAGTCAACCTCATAAGCATAGGTTGTTACGTATGACAAAACAGCAATGAATAATAAAAATAATTTCTTCATATTATTTCCTTCCTATGTTTATTCCAAAGTAAAAGTTTAATGAACCGAATACATTATTAGTGGAGAATTGGCTTTTTCTATAATTATATGAGTGAAGAATTGTACTTGCTCCGGCATAAAATTTTGTATTGTTCCATACTATTCCGAATCTTCCAACTCCATCAATATTTACATCTCCAAATTTAAAGTCTCTAAGTGAGAATTCCGATTTATAGTGCAGGTCGCCAGTAGACCTTTTGTATGCTAATGCAACTGACAGTGATGCTGCAAAAAGCCAATTACGTGCAAAAACCCAATTGTATGCGTATCCGCCTGAAATAGAATATGATGTGTAACGTACTTTGTTAAACATTAATCCGGAATCAAGCTTTACATTCTGGTATTTGTCGCTAATGTTGTTTTCCACGACATTTTTAAGCTTCTCATAATCTAAATCAAGCTTGTGAGTGGTATATCCTATGCCAAGCAACGGAGAGCCGCAGCTGCGTTTCTGACATGTACTTTGGCTGAAAGCCGCCGGATATGAAAATTTTTTGTGGTTAAATATGTAGTATAAGTCAAAACCTTTAATTCCAACAGTAAGTCCAGAAAATGGAATTCCTTTTAATGTATGGCTGTTAAGGCCGTTTCCTAGGTATGCTTCGCGTATCTTATAGTCGTTGCCCGTTTGTCTATAATACAGGTCGATTCCAAACATAGAGCTGTAAAGGCTTAGTTCGAACTCTTTCTTATTGTTGTCGTTGCTGATATGGCCTATGTCAAACGTATACCCAAGAAATATCCATCTCCATCCAACATAAGGTCCGATTCTGATTGTTGGTTCAGGAGCAAATGTGATGTACTGACCTGATTTGCTTTCAAGTCTATATATCTCATATGTATTGGTGTTTTGCAGCATTATTGTATAATTATAATGTTGCGGTTCTATATAGTTTGTGTCTATTTCATTGAAGTCTTTAAATACCTTTGTGAATACCTTTCCTATTCGTCTGAATATTGTGTTTTTCTTTTCGGTTTTTATCGTGTCGTTGGTTGAATAAGCCAATGACACGGCAGAAACCAAAAAGAAACTCAAAATCAGACGTTTCATATTCATAAATTTAGAATTTTCCTAATATGCGGTCCATGACCCAATTGACAGGAGTGGCTGATACACTTGTGCATGAGCACGCTCCGAATCCTTGCAGGTCTTCAACAACTGCTTTAATTATTGGCAGCTGAACGTATGGGGGATTTTCTACTGTTATATATTTTTCGTCATCGTTTGTGACAAGATGGATTGGGTCGTAGTTGTATACAGAAAAGCTAAGCTTTCCTTTACTTCCAACAATATCGATTCTGTCTTCTTTTGCAGATTGGTGGCCAACGAAGCACCATGAGCCACTTCCTGGAACACCGCTTTCAAACCTGAAGCATGCACTTATGCTGTCTTCTGTCTGATAAAGTCCGGCGCGGTTGGCGCATATGCCTTCAGCTTCTGTTATTACTCCAAACAGATCCTGCATCAAGTCAAGCTGGTGTGGAGCCAAGTCGTAGAAATAGCCACCTCCGGCTATGTCCGGTTGTAATCTCCATGGGAGTTTTTCTTTTGAAGAATAATCTAAATCACGCGGAGGGCAAGAAAAACGTATTTGCACGTTCATTATCTCACCAATAGTTTTGCTTGTTATGATTTCTTTGACGCGTTTGAAATATGGAAGATACCTTCTGTAGTAGGCGACGAAACATGGAATCCCGGTCTGCTCGCTGACTCTGTTGATTCTTACGCAGTCGTCATAATTAGCAGCCAGAGGCTTTTCTACGTATACAGGTTTTCCTGCTCTCATTGCCATTATTGCGTATGTGGCATGGCTTGAGGGGGGAGTGGCAATATAAATGGCGTTAACGTCGGGGTCGTCGATAAGCTCTTGTGCATCAGTATACCATTTGCTTATTTTATGTCGCTCTGCGTATGAGCGCGCCTTCTTCTCATTGCGGCTCATTACGGCAATCACTTTTGAGCCTTCTATTTCGTTAAAGGCCGGGCCTGATTTTTTTTCAGTAACCTCTCCGCAACCAATAAATCCCCATTTTAACAGTTTCATATTCTTGATGTTAACGATTTTTATTGTGGAAGTATTCTTTTCTTAGTAAACGTTTGGAGCCGCATGCTTTTTATTTATCTTAAAAAGATAATACATTAAGGAGCTTGTTTGACAAACTCTATTTGTTATGCAACTTATCTTCTGCAAAGTTAGCAATTTTTATTGATAATACCATTTCATAATATCCGGAATATTATTACCTTTGCATTAATTAATTAAAAATGAAATGAACAATCTTAAGCAAGAGTTTTTAAATAAGAGTCGTAGTTATACGGCTTGTATCTCTGCATCTCATAGGATGCTGTTTGACAATATACGTGCTATATTCAGACATACATGGTTATACACTTTGCTTTTGGCCATGTCAATAGCTTTGTTATCTATTTTTTATACAAGGGCTTTAACGGATGGTGGCTATACACATTCTTCATACCCCCTCTTAATGGTCTCTGTTGTCTTGGTCGTTTGTTTTCATGTGGGATATGTCTCGCGTATATTTATGCTTCTTGGCCATCAGTCGATGCAGTGGAATTTAGTTAGATGTATCAGACTCCTTGGTGTGTACTTGTGTATAATGGCTATAGTTTCTGTGGTACAATGGGGACTTGTTTATCTGGTTATAGGAACTGGTCCGTTTGTCCCTCTTGACAAAATGCCTGTAATTGCATGCGTTATCATTGGAGTTTCATTGTTCTTTTCATGTGTCTTGCTTCCGTATGTTTACGTATTTGTTAAATATTTGATGGAGCCTGATAGTAAATTGAGCAAGATCTTATTAAAGGCATACAAGGTGGGATGGCGTTATTGGGGATTTATATTTATCACACTTTTATTGGCTGCTTTATGTGCTGCCGTTTGCATGTTCTTTGTTTCTATCCCAATGCTTATAATTTCTATGGCTAATACATTGTCGGCAATTGGCGTAGGATATATGGGCGATCCTTCTGGCTTGCCTTCTTATTTTAGTGTATTGCAATATGTTGTTGTGGCTCTGTCGTCATTTATATGCCTTTATGTTTATGTTTTTGTGATTTTCGTATGTTATTTTATGTATGGAAGCATAGAAACTCGTGAGAAAGAGCGAAAAGAATTCTTGAAGATAAAATAATGAGCTTACAAATTTAAGTTTTTGCGTCAGTACATTTTGTAACTATTATAGCTTATATAGTGTCTGTTTGTCAGATTCTGCGTTCCGCGGAAATCTGGCAAATAAGCATAACATTCTAGTTGATTTGTTGTACTTATGGTACTTTTTCGTTGTGTGTTGAGTGTATTATATCGTAAAATGTAGATAAAAGCAGTTGTTTGTGTAGCAAAATACATTGATTTGTAATGTAAAACACATTGTTTTTCATTGCAAAACATGATGTTTTATGGCGTAAAATGTGTCATTTTATTTGGTATTTTATATGTTGAAGGTGCTTGATTTTTAAATGTTAATCTGTAACTTGCTGAATTATAACGTATTACGTGTTGTGCATGATTTTGTGGCTTTTTCGATTGTATTTTTATTATTTGTGTTTATTTCTTTATTTTGTGGCATTCTTGAAAAGCATGATGATACTTTTCTCTTGGTTTTTGTGATATTTTGATAACGTAATCCGGAATGCTCTGTATGTGATATAAATAAGGTTTTGTCTTTTATCGTAAATGACATATAGAATGGTAATGTTTAATTTGTATTATTTTATCGACTGACAGATAATGAATGCTTTGTTAATTAAAAGGTGTTGGCTTATATTGTTATTAAGGCTTATTAGAATTAGAACCTATATAAAACAAAAATTGATTGTCTCACGACAACCAATCTTTTATTAACCTTAATAATCTAATACCATGAAAAACACGATGCAAAGGTATTCTAATTATTTCTTTTCTCCAAATATAATCTCTAAAAGAAATAATTTTCTAACATTTTTTAAAATTTTGACCATCCCATTTAAAAGAAATTTTCTTTATTATCGCATTTATTTCGTTATTGTTGTCTTTTTGAATAAATGGAATACTCAAGTTAAATGTTATACAGTTTGATTTTTCGTCCCATTGTGCAGCAAGCATAACAGGTTCTATGCAATTATATAGATTTTTAAATTTGTCTTCCGGCATTGAGTCTGGCTTTTGTGTGAACATACTTAAAATGGTATCTTCATCATTATCGACGGGAAGTCCAAATGTTGAGTTTATTGCTTGCCATTCTGTTGAATAGAATTTTACTGTGCTTTCTTTGAGCGGACTTTTAATTGTCCTGATTACGCATAGTATTTGCGTAGAGTCGTTTCCACGCAGAAGCTTGAGCTGCATTTCTGTAGTCTTATTCATGTTAATTTTTGCATAATCAAAGCTAATGGTGTCAATTGAAGTTGCCCCGTTAAAAGTGTTCTTTACTTTTACAGAATCTTTAGAACCAGTAAATTTTAATAATTCTTCTTTCTGATCGTTTGTGATATAAGGTAAAATTTCATCAGGAATGTTACCTATAACTTCTTTAATTGATATTTGGCCCATAATGTTGGTTGTGCAACAAAGCAGGGAAATGAGTAATGCAAATATTTTCATTTTATTCTTATTGATTGAAAGGGTGAATATACTATTGTCTTTTGCAAATTGTGGCCGGCATTTTTTTGCCACTATCTTGTATGTTTTTATTGGTTTATTTAAGCTTGATATCATGCAATAGATATCTAGAGGAAGCCAATGATATCTTTATCGGTTGTACAAATAGGTGATGTCGTAATTTATTTAATCTGTTTTGTTCTATAGCTTCTTTTTCTATTGTATTCATGTGTCTGTATTAAATGAGATAATTTTGTTTTTAGTCTGCAATATTACACTTTTATTTTGATATTCGCAATAAAAACTCAGAAAAATACTTTTACTGTAATTTTTATAGCGTTTTTCCTTTCAAATACAATGCTTTAGTGGCACTTTGAGTGTTATACTAAAATTATTAGGATATAATGGTTGATAATTCGGAGTTTTTTAATACTTTTGCAAGTCGAAAGGGTGCATCATTAAAACATTGTAATACAAGAGATGATACCTACTGCAATATAATTGCTTCACTGTTGTGCAAAAACAGAATTGGATGAAGATCCAATAATAAAGCAGAATGTTGTCAGAACAATTTATAAGGACACTTCGTTGAATTTTGTCTTTAAAAGGCGTGATTTGGGAAATGTCTTTGTTAGAGCTGTAAAAGCATATTGAACGGGATGTCCTGACATGTCTTGGAGGCTGTTGTCGATGTTATAAACCGTAAGGATGATCGTTTGATACATGAAGATTCTGATATGCTGTGTTATCTGCTTATGTCGTTTGCGTACAAGGGCTTGAGGATAAAGGTGTTGTAGAGAAGCTACAGGATGTAATGGTCCTGAATGGCATAAACATTAAAATATTAAAAATATAGATTATGTATATTGATTATAAAAATGTAAATATATATCAAGATGATGTATGTGTGCTTGGCAATGTGAATTTTCATGTTGATGAAGGTGAGTTTATTTATATCATCGGAAATGTAGGTACAGGAAAAAGCAGCTTGCTTAAAACTTTGTATTGTGAGCTTGATATTGATGAAGGAGATAATGCAACAATCCTTGGACGAGACCTATTTAAAATTAAACGTAAAGAAGTACCGGCTTTGCGAAAGGAATTAGGAATAATATTTCAGGATTTTCAATTGTTGCATGACAGAAATGTTTATAAGAATCTATGCTTTGTATTGAAATCAACGGGCTGGAAAAATAAAAAGGAAATAGATGAGCGCATTGATGAAGTGCTGGATGCTGTTGGCATGTCAGAAAAGAAAACAAAAATGCCTTATGAACTTTCTGGAGGAGAGCAACAACGAATAGCTATTGCTCGCGCAATATTAAATAAACCGAAAATAATTATTGCAGATGAACCGACCGGTAATCTTGATCCTGAAACAGCGGATAATATTGTAAATTTGCTGAAGCAGATAAGTCAGACCGGGACGGCTGTAGTAATGTCAACACACAACATCCTGATGCTTGATAAGTATCCTGGTATCGTTTACCAGTGTAAGGAAGGTAAAATTAACGACATAACTAATATATATAACAAAAGTCTTTTTGATGAAGAAGACTAATATAAAATAAAAATATAAAAAGATACGATTATGATAGTAATGAAGTTTGGTGGCACATCAGTTGGCTCGCCTGAGCGCATGAAGCATGTTGCCTCATTGATTACAAATAGTGGAAAACCAGTTTTTGTCGTTTTGTCTGCAATGTCAGGTACGACAAATTCTTTGATTGAAATATCTGATTATTTATATAAGAAGAATCCGGAGGGCGCAAATGATGTTATAAATCGTTTGGAAAAAGCATATATGAAACATGTAGAAGAACTTTATTCTACAGAGAAATGGAAGAATGAAACAAAAATATTCCTCCAAAATGAATTTAATTATTTACGTTCTTTTACAAAAGATCTTTTCACTAGTTTTGAAGAAAAAAGCATTGTTGCTCAAGGTGAGATAATGAGTACAAATATGGTAACCAATTACTTAAAAGAGTGTGGCTACAATGCTGTTTTGCTTTCTGCACTGGATTTCATGCGTACTGATAAAAATTCAGAACCAGATTCTTCATACATTAAAGATAAATTACAGAATTTGTTGGAGCAGAATCCTGGTCAACAGGTTTATATTACACAGGGATTTATCTGTCGCAATGCTTACGGAGAAATAGATAATCTGCTTCGTGGAGGCAGTGATTATACTGCATCATTGGCAGGAGCTGCTATAAATGCAGATGAGATACAAATATGGACAGATATAGACGGTATGCATAATAACGACCCGCGTGTGGTTGATAAAACTGAAGCTGTTCGCCAGTTACATTTTGAGGAAGCTGCGGAACTTGCATATTTCGGTGCAAAAATATTACATCCGACATGTGTGCAGCCGGCAAAGTATGCAGGTATTCCTGTGCGTTTGTTGAATACAATGGACCCTGCTGCACCGGGAACGATTATAAATAATGAAACTGTAACAGGTAAAATTAAGGCTATTGCTGCTAAAGATAATATTGTGGCAATTAAGATAAAGAGCAGCCGCATGCTACTTGCTACAGGATTCCTTCGTAAGGTCTTTGAGATTTTTGAGAGTTATCAGACGGCAATAGATATGATAACAACAAGTGAGGTCGGTGTTTCTATGAGCATTGATAACGATGCACATCTTAATGATATTGTTGCAGAATTAAAGAAATATGGAACTGTAACAGTTGACCGCGATATGTGTATAATATGTGTTGTCGGTGATTTGGATTGGAGTAATGTCGGCTTTGAGACATTAGCTACAGATGCGATGAAGAATATTCCTGTAAGAATGATTTCTTATGGAGGTAGTAATTACAATATATCTTTCTTGGTAAAAGAATCTGATAAGAAACGAGCTTTACAAAGTTTGAGTGATACATTGTTTAATAAAAGTGAAAATTGAAAATGAAGGGTGTTTTTCCAATTGAAAAATTTAAAAAGACGGATACGCCATTTTATTACTATGATACAGATTTGTTGCGTGAAACTTTAAATACGATAAATAAAGAGGCTGGCAAGTATGAAAATTTTTGTGTGCATTATGCAATAAAAGCAAATGCTAACCCAAAGGTTTTAAATATAATATGTCAGGCCGGATTGGGAGCTGACTGTGTTAGTGGAGGTGAAATATTAGCGTCACTTAATGCAGGCTTTCCTTCAAATAAAATTGTATTTGCAGGAGTAGGGAAGAATGACAAAGAAATAAAACTCGGTTTAGAAAAAAATATTTTTTGCTTTAATGTAGAGAGTATACCTGAACTGGAAGTGATTAATTGGCTTGCAGAAAACTGCGGTAAGGTCGCTTCTGTAGCATTGCGTATCAACCCTGACGTTGGAGCACATACACATGCTAACATAACGACAGGACTTGCTGAAAATAAGTTTGGCATTGCGATGTCGGATATGGAGAATGTTATTGCAAGAATCTCACATATGAAGAACGTGAGATTCATGGGATTGCATTTTCATATAGGTTCACAAATCCTTGATATGGGCGATTTTGTGGCATTATGTAATCGTATTAACGAGATTCAAGTTAAATTGGCGGCTCATCATATTAATGTTGAGATGATAAATGTTGGTGGCGGACTTGGTATTGATTACCAACATCCAAACCGTGTTTCAATACCGGATTTTAAATCATATTTTGAAACGTATGCAAAACATCTTAAACTCCGTAAGGGGCAGAGTCTTCATTTTGAACTTGGGCGTTCTGTTGTTGGTCAATGTGGATCTTTAATAACGAAGGTGTTATATGTAAAAGAGGGTACAGCTAAGAAGTTTGTAATTGTTGATGCCGGGATGACAGACCTTATACGACCAGCTTTATATCATGCATATCATAAGATTGAAAACATTAGTAATGATGGATGTATAAATACTTATGATGTTGTAGGCCCAATATGTGAGTCTAGTGATGTTTTTGCTAAATCAATAGATTTGGACGAATGCCATCGTAATGATATAATTGCTATACGTTCCGCTGGTGCTTATGGTGAAATTATGGCATCTCAATATAATTGTCGTTCTTTGCCAATTGGCTATATTAAGGAAGATATATTGTAATTAAAAAATAGAATTGAATAATGCTAATTTTAGACAATATAACAATCGTTATTTGTATAATTTTGGTGATTTCTGCACTCTGTTCTTCTTTATTTGATACGTTTTTTAAAAAAATGGTCGATAAAGAAGAAACAGATTCTGCAGAGAATTTAAAGCCTGTATCAGTTGTCATTATTTCGGATAATAATTCTGTAGAGTTGGATAATAATCTGAAATATTTTCTTTCTCAGGATTATTCTGCCGGATATGAAATAATTGTTGTTGTAAGTCGTGATGAAGATGGAACGGCAGATGTTTTGAAAACGTACAATAAGTATAAAAACTTATATACTACATTTGTACCAGAAACATCTCGGTATATGAGTCGACGAAAACTTGCAATAACATTAGGTGTGAAGGCAGCTAAAAATGATTTGATTTTATTAACTGATGCCGTGTGTAAACCTGTTTCTAATCATTGGATTGAAGGCATGAGTACCAAATGTAGGGATGGAATAAATCTTGTTATTGGATATAGTAATTATTCTGATGACACAGGTCAATTTAAAACGTTCTATCGCCTTCATAAGGAATATACCTATATGTATGAAGCGTTTAAAGGTTTTGCTTACAGTACTTATGGTAATAATCTGTTGTTTAAGAAGGCCGATTTTATGTCAGGTCGCGGATTTCAAGGTAACTTGAAATATGTTAGAGGTGAATATGATTTTTTAGTTAATAAATATTCTAAATTCGGGAGCGCAGCTATTGCAATATCTAAAGATGTAATGTTAGTAGAAGATAAGCCCTCAAAAAAAGCTTGGAATAATAAAAACACGTTTTATTTCGAAACGCGTAAACACCTTCAACGTAGTTTTAGACATAGACAAATATTTAATATGGATGTGCTGGGGCTTTATCTTTGTTTCATATTAGTGATTTTTTCTGTAATATATTCAGTTCTTTCTGTCAGGTTTGTAATATTGCCTTTTTCTTTTATGGCATTGGTGGTTCCTTTTATTTCTAGAATAATATGTGCGAAACGTGTGCTTAATAGATTTAATGCAAATGTTAGTTTATGGAAAGTTATTCCATTTGAATTGGCTCTGCCTTTCAGTAATTTCAGATTTGCAATAAAATACATATTATCAGATAAATATGAATATATAAGTCATAAATCATAATGAATTATGAAAGTCTTGCATTTTATACCAAATTTTGCTGATATAAATGAGTCTGTAGGACTTCAGTATAAAATAGCTCTAATTAAGGCTATGGCAGAAAGTGCAGAAGTACATTTATTGTGTGCTGACTATCCTGGTATAGATATGGGAAGTGTGCATGTCCATAAATTCTCTCTCTTGAAGAATTTGTTTGGTAGATGGCATTCTTCCTTCAAGAAGTTTTTGGCAGATATACGTCCGGATGTGGTACATATTCATGCATGTTGGAATATATATGCATACTATCTTCAGAGATGTTGTGAAAAGTATAGAATTCCTACAATCATAACATTTGACAGACAATTGGAGGCCTGGCATTCGTCGGGCCATTATTGTTTATGTAATTTTTTAAAATCTGTTATTTATCAACGATATATAGTGTCGCATGCAAAAGTCTTGCATGCTGTTTGCGATAATGAGATATGTAGCATATCTGATTATGTTGGATATCCAACGCTTTTATGTAAAATCTTAGGGATAAGATCAGAACATGCAAATACGCTCCATATTGATGAATCAAATGGGGATATTGGTAATGTGGAATATGATGTATATGTTTCAAAACAAAATAAGAATATTAGGAATATTGTATTAATTGATATATTCAATGAAATTTATGAAAAATCAATTAGTCCATTGTCTGATAGGCTAATTGGGATGTATCAAATAGTTGTTGACAGTAATCCATTTTGGCTTATGAGTTCTGAAGATTGTTGTGCAGAAGATATTTTGTTGCATGCAGGTGCGACAGAAAATATTGCAGGCTTACAATTGTCAGATAATCAACGTAGGATTCTTTCAACGCTTGATGATAACGCATGGCGTAGAATTCTTTTACATTCATATAACCAAGGAATATTAGAATTTGTTTTTTCTGGAATTGAAAAATATAACTTATCCCAACCTTTTTCACAAGAACAAATTGGTGGGATATTTTGTCTCTTGGAAAATAAGTCTCAGCGTATTACTAATATAAGAAATACTTCAAAAATTAAGACTGATTCAAGTCTTTCAGATCTTGAACGTGATATCATGATTAAGATAATGACAATCTTATATGGTATAAAGCATCGTATAGAGATTAAAAGAAAAGATATGTTAGATTTATATCTTAGCTTAAAATATAATAATTTTGATGAAATTCAGTTATATAATAAAGTTCATGAGACCGGTATTTTAAAAGATACAGCACGCTTGTTTCAAATAATGAAAGAGCGTTATGGGTTAAGTGAAGGCTTTATGTTTATAGAACCGATTAATGATAGTAAAACGGAGAAATTGAGAAAAATGTTTTTTAAATCTAATATACAATGAAGACAAGGAATTATGACATTGAAAAGGACTTAAAGTATTTGCAATTGTTGTCTCATACTTTTCCGACAATAGCTGATGCCAGTACAGAGATTATAAATTTGCAGGCGATATTGAACTTGCCTAAGGGTACTGAACATTTTCTTGCAGATTTACATGGTGAGTATAAATCTTTTCAGCATGTGTTAAAGAATGCTTCAGGTAATATTAAACGTAAGGTTAATGAAATCTTTGGCAATGATTTGCGTGAATCGGAAATCAGGGAATTGTGTACTTTGATATACTACCCCAAAGAGAAACTTGAACTTGTTAAAGCCAGTGAGCCGGATTTGGAGGATTGGTATCATATAACAATACATCAGCTTGTAAAGGTTTGTAGGGATGTTTCTAGTAAATATACACGCTCTAAGGTTAGAAAGTCTTTACCGAAGGATTTCTCTTATATTATTCAGGAACTTCTTCATGAACGTACAGATGATATAGATAAAGCAGCTTATGTTAATGTCATAATCGAAACAATAATATCAACTGGACGTGCGGATGATTTTATTATTGCTATTTCTCATGTGATACAGCGTTTGGCAATTGATCTATTGCATGTGTTAGGTGATGTCTATGACCGTGGACCTGGTGCGCATATTATAATGGATGTACTAACGAATTATCACAATTGGGATATTCAATGGGGAAACCATGACATACTTTGGATGGGGGCTTGTGCCGGTAATGATGCTTGTATATGTAATGTAATACGTTTGTCTTTGCGTTATGCAAATCTTGTTACGCTGGAAGAAGGGTATGGTATAAATCTTATTCCATTGGCAACATTTGCGATGGAGCATTATGGCGATGATCCTTGTGAGGAGTTTATGCCTAAAATTAATGGAGGCAGTACAGATATTGACGATAAGACAAAACGGTTGACTGCATTGATGCATAAAGCTATCACTATCATTCAATTTAAGGTGGAAGCTTCTATGATAAAACGTCATCCTGAATGGGATATGCAAGATAGACTTTTATTGGAATGTATTGATTATGATAATGCGACATGCAATATCTCTGGAAAGTCTTATGAAATGAAAAGCTGCTGTTTCCCGACTGTAAATCCTAATGCACCATATGAATTGACACCAGATGAAATTATACTTATGAGTAAACTTCATCACTCGTTTACTGTTAACGAGAAGCTTCATAAGCATATAAGGCTATTGTTGAGTCATGGTTCATTATATACTATAATTAATGATAATCTTTTATTTCATGCTTCCGTTCCTTTAAACGATGATGGTAGTCTTAAAGAAGTGGAACTTTGCAAAGGTCATAAGTACAAAGGACGTGAACTGATGAATCGGACGGAACATATTATTAGAAATGCATTCCAAAATGATTCAGATCCTCGTGAGAAGGAATTTTCTGTAGATTATTTCCTTTACTTGTGGTGTGGGCGAAATTCAGTTTTGTTTGATAAGTCTAAGATGGCAACTTTTGAACGTTACTTTCTTAAGGACAAATCTACATATAAAGAGGAAAAAGGAAATTATTTTAAATTAAGAAACAATGAGGAAGAGTGTGATGCCATTCTTGATGCTTTTGGAGTGAGCGGTCAGAATAGGCATATTATTAATGGACATGTCCCTGTTCATGTCGTAAATGGAGAGAATCCGATAAAGGCTAATGGTAAGCTAATGGTTATTGATGGCGGATTTTCGCAGGCGTATCATGAAGAAACGGGTATTGCCGGATATACATTGGTTTATCATAGTAGAGGCTTCCAGTTAGTTCAGCATGAACCATTTACGAGTACAGAAGATGCAATACTTAGAGGGTCCGATATTAAAAGTACGACACAGATTGTTGAAATGTCATCACATAGAATGCTTGTGGCAGATACAGATATAGGACGTGATTTGAAAAAGCAAATTGCAGAGTTGGAAAAACTGCTTTATGCTTATAGGCATGGTTTTATTAAAGAATTACGCTAACAATTGAGAATCATTGAGGTAGTCCAAGATTTTGTGGTGAAAGCAAAATCTTGGACTATTTCAATATTAAACAATGTGTGTGTAACAATCTTCAAATATGCGATCAAGATTTCCTATCTCTTTTTCAAATATACCGAATAAAGCACTTCCACTTCCCGTCATTGAAGCGTAAATAGCGCCTAAATCATATAGCCTGTTTTTAATTCTACCTATTTCTGGATGTATAGTGCAGATGCTATTTTCAAAATCGTTTATCAGTTCTTCTTTCCATGTTTCTATCGGCTGTGCTACGATTTCTTTGCAGCATTTTATTGGCTGTTTAACTATGATGTTTGAAAAAGCCTCTTTCGTACTTATCATTACGGGAGGTTTTACAATCGCAATTTTATATTTGCTCAAATTGATGTCTATAGGTGTCAATATCTCTCCGATGCCCGTTGCGTATGACGGCTGTGGATTTATGAAAAAAGGGCAGTCTGCACCTAATTTAGATGCAAAAGATTGCATGTCTTTTATTGACATTTTCAGGTTAAACATCTCGTTCAACATTTTTATTGTATATGCACAATCTGACGAACCTCCACCCATGCCGGCTTGCGTAGGAATATTTTTGGTAAGGGTTACATTGACATTTGGAATTTGTGGATAGTATTTTTTAAGAATATTATAAGCTTTAACAATTAAGTTTTGTTGTAAATCGCCTTCTATATTAATACCTTTTATACTTAAAGAACATTGGTATTTTGTGATTTCTTTATCAGGTACAGGTTCAATGCATATCTCGTCATTTAGATTTATTGGATAAAACACTGTTTCTAGATTATGATATCCGTCAGGCCTTTTGCTGACAATATTAAGGCCTAAATTTATTTTTGCACATGGTCGTTGAATCATAGTCATTTTTATTTTTGTTTGTAAAGGTAACTATTTAAATTGAATTTAATAGTCTTAAACCGAAGATTTATTTGTAATTTTGCGCAAATTATTATGTAAATATTATGCCTGAAAATAAGAAAACCCGTAAAGTAAATAATAATAGCATCCATATGCAGCCTCAGGCTGTTGATATAGAAAAGATGGTCCTTGGAGCCTTGATGGTTGATAAGGATGCCTTTTCTGTTGTTAGTGAGATTTTGCATCCCGAAACTTTTTACGAACCGCGTAGTCAGAAAATATACAAGGCTATTCAAACTCTAAGTTTGAATGAAGATCCTGTGGATATTATGACTGTTGTTGAAGAATTGAAGCGTGAGGGAACTCTAGATGACATTGGTGGAGCTGGCTATATATTGGAGTTAAGTGAACGTGTGGCATCATCTGCACATATTGAATATCATGCTAAGATTTTAGCACAAAAATATTTGGCTCGGCAATTAATTTCCTTTGCGAGTGTAATCGAGACAAAGGCTTTTGATGAAACTGTAGATGTAGATGAACTTATGCAGGAGGCTGAGGGTTCACTATTTGAACTGTCACAAAAAAACATGAGGCAGGATTATACCCAAATTGATCCTGTAGTAAAACAGGCTGTCGAAATCTTGCAAAAAGCTGCAGCAAACAAAGGTGGATTAACGGGTATTCCTACAGGGTATGCCAAATTAGATGATTATACATCCGGATGGCAAAGAAGCGATTTGGTTATTATTGCTGGTCGTCCGGCTATGGGTAAAACCTCATTTGCATTATCTTTGGCAAAAAATATTGCTGTTGATTACGATACGCCTATAGCATTCTTTTCATTGGAAATGAACAATGTTCAGCTGGTTAACCGTCTGATATCTAATGTATGTGAGATTGAAGGTAAGAAAATACTTAACGGACAGCTGGATGATGAAGAATGGAAACGACTTGATAAGAACGTAAGAAAACTTCAGGCTGCGCCGATTTATATTGACGACACTCCGGGTATGTCTATTTTTGAATTAAGAACAAAGGCAAGACGTCTAGTAAGAGAAAAAGGAGTGCAAGTAATAATGATAGACTATTTGCAGCTTATGAATGCCAACGGAGCACGTTTTGGAAGCAGACAGGAAGAGGTGTCAACCATCAGCCGCTCATTGAAGGGACTTGCAAAGGAGTTGGACATTCCTGTATTGGCTTTGTCTCAGTTGAACCGTACTGTTGAAGGACGTGAAGGTATAGACGGAAAGCGGCCTCAACTCAGTGACTTGCGTGAGTCTGGTGCGATTGAGCAGGATGCCGATATGGTGCTGTTTGTTCACCGACCGGAATATTACAGAATTTTTACTGATGAAAAAGGAAACGATCTTCACGGAAAGGCTCAGATTATTATAGCTAAACACCGTAAAGGTGGTACAGGTGATGTGTTGTTGAATTTCCGTGGAGAGTTTACGCGTTTTGAGAATCCAACAGATTCTGATAAGTCGCCAATCGGTGGAGGAGAGATTATTGGTTCGAAGATTAATGGAGATGATCTGGGCCCGTCGCCGTATATTGGTGATATTCCAGATAACGGTCCATTACCATTTTAGATGTTATAATGTATGAAATTATAATTAGAATATAATAATGGCGCATCTGTAAGCAGAATGTTTAAAGTGGAATAATGGGAATATTGTAATTTATATGATCGAATAGGTGTTTTTATGAAGTGATAAAGAATAAACCATTAAATAAATAATCATGAATCTTAAAATAGCTGTTCTTCCTGGTGATGGTATCGGACCGGAAATTATTAAGCAGGGTGTTGATGTCATAGATGCCATTGCTGAAAAATTCAGACATAAAATAGAGTATCAAGAGGCTATATGTGGAGCACATGCGATAGATTTGGTCGGTGACCCATTTCCTGATGATACGTTTAATATATGCAAGTGGGCTGATGCGGTGTTGTTTGCTGCTGTAGGTGACCCTCGTTTTGATAATGATCCTAGGGCTAAAGTTCGTCCTGAGCAGGGCCTGTTAGCTATGCGTAAAAAGTTGGGACTTTTTGCAAATGTTAGGCCCGTACAAACATTTGAGTGTCTGTTGCATAAATCTCCATTGAAAGATGAGATAATAAAAAATGCAGATTTTATATGTATAAGAGAGCTTACCGGTGGCATGTATTTTGGTGAAAAATATCAGGATGATGAAAAGGCGTATGATACAAATTATTATACACGTCCGGAAGTAGAACGTATTTTAAGGGTAGCATATCAGTATGCGATTAAGCGCAAACACCATGTTACTGTTGTTGACAAAGCAAATGTGCTGGCTTCAAGCAGGCTTTGGCGTCAAGTTGCTAAAGAAATTGAAAAAGAATACCCGGATGTTATAACTGATTATATGTTTGTGGACAATGCTTCTATGCGTATGATTGTCGAACCCACTTTCTTTGATGTAATCGTTACGGAAAATACTTTTGGAGATATCCTCACAGATGAAGGTAGCTGTATTTCTGGAAGTATGGGCTTGCTGCCATCAGCTTCTACAGGAGAAGGCACTCCGGTCTTCGAACCTGTACATGGATCATGGCCGCAGGCTGCAGGCAAAAACATCGCTAATCCTCTGGCTCAGATTTTATCAGTGGCTATGCTTTTTGAGTATTTTGGTCTGAAAGATGAGGGATTGCTTATACGTAAGGCCGTTGATGCTTCACTTGACGCCAATGTGCGTACTCCTGAAATCCAGGTAGAAGGAGGTGAATTTTATGGCACGAGAGAAGTAGGAGAGTGGATCGTTGACTATATAAATAAAGCGTAATAATGTTTGTGAAGTAAATAATGTCATGACGAATGATCGTCCGCATTATTTTGCCAATAAATATTCAAAAGTATATATTGGTGCTTTAAATACATATAGTCATGATTGATGTACTTTGAATATGATTCTGAATATCAGTGTGTTATACACTTGCGCCATGTAAGGTTGTTAAGGCTATTGCAAAATAGGGCATATCAGGTAGTAAAAGGGCACATATTGCAAAGTAAAAGCGTATGTTTTGCATTGCAATATGTGCCCTTTCGTAATTGGTCTGTTTTTGTTTCAAGGTTCACTTTATGGTAAAGTGATTTATAGCCTTTGCGCTTGTGGCAATTGAAACCAATACCATTAAAATAAAAACCAGAAATACTCTTGAGCATTTCTGGTTTTATTTATATTACTTGTTTTTTAATTTAGCAAGTGATTCTTTCAGCATTGCTATCTTTTCTTCAGAGTCATGCTGTTTCTTTCTTTCTAATGCTACAACAGCTTCAGGGGCATGAGCAACAAATTTTTCGTTTGAAAGCTTCTTCATCACACCTGCAAGGAAACCTTCCAGATGCTTTAGTTGTGCTTCCTGCTTTTCAATCTCTGCTTCAACATCAATAAGATCACCTACAGGTACTGCATATTCATCAGTGCCGACCATAAACTGTATTGTATCGGCAGACTTGCCCTCCGCAATATTTATGGACTTTAAGTTTGCCATCTTTATTGTAATATCGTCATATGCGGCATATTTATTTTCACCGATAGCCTGCAGTTCAAGTTCCTCTTTGGGTGATATGTTCTTTTGATTTCTTATTGTTCTGATGTTGCTGATTATCTGTTTAACATTTTCAATGTCTGCTACCAGATTCTCATCTTCTTTTGTTGAGGCCGGAATTGACAGACAATCACGCATAATGCTTTCACCTTCTTTGCGTTCATATATATGCTGCCATAATTCTTCTGTTATGAACGGCATGAACGGATGTAGCATCTTCAAAAGCTCATTAAAGAACTTCAGCGTCATGTCGTATGTATTGCGGTCGATAGGTGTGCCGTAGTTAGGCTTTATCATCTCGAGGTACCAACTTGAGAACTCATCCCAGAAGAGACGGTAAACGGCCATTAATGCCTCAGATATGCGATATTTTTTAAACAGGTCATTTACTTCGTCGTTAGTGATTTTAAGTTTGGCCTCAAACCATTTTACGGCAGTCTTGTTTGATGTGGGCTGTTCAGCGTCTGAAACTTCCCATCCCTTAATCAGACGGAATGCGTTCCATATCTTATTATTGAAGTTTCTTCCCTGTTCACATAGACTCTCATCGAAGAGAATGTCGTTGCCGGCAGGTGCTGACAGCATCATTCCCATACGAACGCCATCGGCTCCGAACTTGTCGATAAGTTCTATAGGGTCAGGGCTGTTACCTAAACTCTTGCTCATCTTACGGCCAAGTTTGTCACGTACAATACCTGTGAAGTACACATGCTTAAACGGGAATGTTCCTTTATATTCATATCCGGCCATTATCATGCGAGCAACCCAGAAGAAGATGATATCTGGTGCGGTAACAAGATCTGAAGTAGGATAATAATATTTTATTTCTTCGTTGTCAGGATCGTTGATGCCGTTGAAAACAGATATGGGCCACAGCCATGATGAGAACCATGTGTCAAGGCAGTCCTCATCCTGTTTCAGGTCATCTATGGTCAGATCGTTGTTGCCGCTTTTTTCCTTGGCCATAGTAAGTGCTTCCTCCGGAGTTTCTGCAACAACAAATCCGCCATTGTTAGGTAGGTAATATGCCGGAATGCGATGTCCCCACCATAGCTGGCGGCTTATGCACCAGTCTTTAATGTTTTCAATCCAATGGCGATAAATGTTCTTATATTTTGCCGGATAGAACTTAATTTCATCATTCATAACCGGTGGAAGTGCCATATCTGCAAAGTGTTGCATTTTCAGGAACCACTGTGTTGAGAGTTTTGGCTCTATTGGTACATTAGTTCTTTCAGAGAAGCCAACTTTGTTGTTATAGTCTTCAACCTTTTCAAGCAGACCGGCTTCTTTAAGATCTTTTTCAATTTGAACTCTGACATCCATTCTGTCCATGCCGACATACAGACCGGCTGCTTCAGATATTGTTCCGTTATCGTTAAAGATATCGATCGATTCCAAATTGTGTTTCAGACCTAATGCATGGTCATTTATGTCGTGTGCCGGTGTAACTTTCAGACAACCTGTTCCAAATTCTATATCAACATAGCTGTCTTCGATGACTGGTATCTGACGATTTACTAAAGGAACGATTACGTGTTTTCCTTTTAACCATGTGTTCTTCGGGTCGTCAGGGTTTATGCACATAGCTGTATCGCCCATGATTGTTTCAGGACGTGTAGTTGCAACAATGGCATATTTTTCAGGTTCTTCAACAACCTTGTATCTAAGGTAATACAGTTTGCTGTGTTCGTCCTTATAAATAACTTCCTCGTCGCTAAGGGCGGTCTGGGCTTTAGGATCCCAGTTCACCATTCGTACTCCACGATAGATAAGTCCTTTGTTATACAAATCGCAGAATACCTTTATCACTCCTTTGGAGCGTTTTTCGTCCATGGTGAACGCTGTTCTGTCCCAATCGCAGCTTGCACCAAGTTTTCTTAACTGCTTTAAGATTATTCCACCGTGCTCATTTGTCCAGTCCCATGCATGCTTAAGAAAATCGTCGCGTGTCAAGTCGGTCTTCTTTATACCTTCCTGTGCCAACTTGTTTACAACTTTTGCTTCTGTAGCAATAGATGCATGGTCTGTTCCTGGCACCCAGCAGGCATTTTTGCCTTCCATTCTGGCACGTCTTACCAAAATGTCCTGAATAGTATTGTTGAGCATGTGTCCCATATGGAGCACTCCCGTTACATTAGGTGGAGGAATAACTATGGTGTAAGGCTCTCTTCCGTCAGGTTTACTGCTGAAAAGCTTATTGTCAAGCCAATATTGATACCATTTTGACTCTACATCTTTTGGGTCGTACTTACTTGCAAGTTCCATTTCTTATCTTATTTTTATTTATTTTGCCTAATTCAATAAAAAACGTTGCAAATGTACAAAATATTCGTGGAAAATATCTACATTTGCATAACTAAAATACATATTATGCATACAAAGGAAGAAAAACTTGAAGCATTTGGACGTTTATTGGATGTACTTGATACGTTACGCGAAAAATGTCCGTGGGATAAAAAGCAAACAAATGAGAGCCTTAGGCCAAATACGATAGAAGAGGTGTTTGAATTGTGTGACGCCTTGATGAAAGACGACAAGAAAAATATATGCAAAGAACTTGGAGATGTCTTTATGCATGTTTGTTTTTATGCACTTATAGGCAGCGAGACAGGAGATTTTGACATTGCTGATGTATGTAACATGCAGGCTGATAAGCTTATTTTCAGACATCCGCATGTCTATGGTAATGTGAAAGCTGATACAGTAGATAAGGTTTTGGAGAACTGGGAACAGATAAAATTAAAGGAAAAGGATGGTAATAAGAGTGTTCTTTCCGGTGTGCCGGCTGCACTGCCTTCACTTATTAAAGCTTATCGCATACAGGATAAAGCTCGTAATGTCGGTTTTGACTGGCAAGATAAGGGCGATGTCTGGGCTAAAGTGAGAGAAGAACTTTCTGAGCTTGAAGCAGAATTGCGTAAGGATGATAATGAAGCTTCTGAAAAAGAGTTGGGTGATTTCTTGTTTAGTGTCATAAATGCAGCACGTCTTTATCATTTAAATCCTGATACGGCTCTTGAACATACAAATCAGAAGTTTATCAGACGTTTTAACTATATAGAAAATCATTCTATAAAAGTTGGTAAACCATTGACTGAGATGACTTTGGCTGAAATGGATGAACTATGGAATGAAGCTAAAAAAGAAGAAAAAACGAATAAATAATACAATTATGAGTAAACTTAGTTTGGCTTTCTTGTTGTGCTGCATTGTAGCGATAGGATGTGACAATAAAAAAAATGCAAAGGCTGTAGTTGAGAATGTTTCTGATAACGAAATAGCAGACACTACCGTGTATGGCAAATGTGGTGAAGGTACTGCAATGCACACACTTGAACTGATTACAGATAAGGGAGACACCTTGACATATACATTGGAGGGACTTGATACGTGCTCAAACGTTCAAGGAGGATTGTTTGTTGGTGACCGGCTGGCAGTGATCTCGGGTCCGAAAAGTGAGGAAGGACTTTTTGCAGAAAAGGTAATTAACCTTACGTCTCTATTGGGTAAATGGGTCAGCCTTGACAAGAGTTTTGAAATTTGTGAGGGCGGAGTCGTTGAAGGTAGTATGAAGGAGCCGAAGCCGTATACAGAATGGAAAATATTAAATGGTAAGCTGATTTTATCGTCAGATACATTTGACATCTATTCTTTGGGTGCAGATTCACTTTATCTGGAGAATACAGAAGGAATCTATGGCTATAAACGTCTGTCGAAGGAGGCTAAATAGTTTGTGTATCTTGTGTAATATATAAAATACATGCAGCCATTTAAAGTCTATATATTAGGATGCGGCAGTGCTTTGCCTACGTTGAAGCATAATGCTTCTTCGCAGGTTGTTCTTGTCCGTGATAAGATGTTTATGGTTGATTGTGGTGAAGGAACACAAGTGCAATTAAGGCGTTCACGTATTAATTTCAATAAACTTTCTGCCATCTTTATAAGTCATCTGCACGGAGATCATTGTTTCGGTCTTATCGGCCTGATTTCTACGCTGGGTATGCTTGGCCGTATAAGTCCTTTGCATGTATTTGCGCCTAAAGACTTTTTCCCTATATTGCAGCAGCAACTGGACCTGTTCTGTAATGGATTGGAATATGAAGTTGTATTTCATGTGGTAGATACGAAGCGTAATGATGTGATATATGAGGATAAAAGTCTTACGGTTAGCTCTATACCTCTAGAACATCGTGTTGCGTGTTGCGGATATTTATTCCGTGAGAAACCGACCTTACCGCATATAAGACGCGATATGATAGACTTTTATGGCATACCTGAATGCCAGCGTAATAACATAAAAAATGGGGCAGACTGGATAACTGCTGACGGCGACGTAATTCCAAATTCTTATCTTACCTTCCCTGCGGATCCGCCAAGATCATATGCGTATTGTTCAGACACCAGATACATGCCGGAACTATACAGGATGGTGGAAAATGTGGATTTGCTGTATCATGAGGCAACTTATTGTAGTGAAAACGAGAATAGGGCAAAGTTATATTATCATAGTACGGCAAGACAAGCGGCCATGGTGGCATTGAAGGCAAAGGTTAAAAGACTTGTTGTCGGACATTTTTCTGCGCGCTATGAAAATGAAGATGTTATTCTAAAGGAAGCTCAAGAACTCTTCCCGAATACAGATTTAGCGAATGAAATGGCTGTTTTTGATGTGTAAGTAAAAAAAAACGTATAATATTTTGTTATATCGTAAAAATATTTTATCTTTGCGGTAATAAAAAAGAAGCTTTTATGTTAAGAAACTTACTTTTTATTCTGTCTGCAGTGTTGCTGTTGTCTGTCGCAACTCCTTCTGTTGCCAATTCCAATTCGGCAATAGAGATAATTGATGTTGAAAGTCAGAGTGTTTCAATCTCTGTTAATTCATCGTCAATTCGCGTTGTTGGAGCCAATGGGCAGATGTTGTATATATATAATGTTGCCGGAGTAAAAATAATGTCCATAAAAGTTGATGGTTCAGATAGATATTACGATTTGAATTTGCCTAAAGGCTGTTATATTGTTAAAGTTGGTAAAGTCGTAAGGAAGATTTCGGTTAAGTAGTATTTTGTCTGTTTTGTTAAAGTTATTTTACCTTATACTTTTATGTCTGCTCGTGTCATCTTGTCATGACGCGACAAATAATCATGACAAAAATATTAATTTAGATACATTTTCAGACTTACGGGATGAAAAGTATTCTTTGGACATAGTTGATATACGTGAACATATATCCAAAATTGCAAGTGAAGACGGAGTCGCATTGCCCATGGATGGGTTTGTAAATAAATATTATAAAGAGCAACAACCGTTTTTGTGGATAAACCGTTATGGTATATATGACCGTGCAGATACTCTTTTGAGTCTTCTTAAGGGCATTGATTATTATGGATTGAGCAAAGACGCTTTTCGTGTCTCTAAAATAGAAAAGGATCTTTACTTGGCACGTAGTTTAGACATAGAGTCTTCAAATGATAATCTAAACCGAATCTTGGCTCGTTTAGAGTATAACCTGACAAAAGCCTTTTTAAGATATTCTGCAGGACAGTATTTTGGCTTTGTTAATCCCGATTATTTATATAATAGTTTGGAAGAGTATCAGGTGGATTCTTTGACAACACGATTCAGACAATTGTGTGATTTAAAAGTATTACGCCCGGACAAAAAATTCTATTTTAGAGCCATCAGCCATATTTTGAATGACAGTGTAGCTGAGTTCTGGCATACAACCCTTCCTAAAGGACGTTTGGTCGGTAAGTTGTTGAAAGAGTTAGATAATCCGAATTTAACCAAATCTGAACGGTTAAGAATATTGTGTAATATCGAACGGTGTCGATGGCGTTTGCGTGGAATGCCTAATACAGATTTACACAATAAATATATAGTTGTGAATATACCTTCATTTGAATTATACGCTTTTGACGGTGAAAAATCGCAAACAATGAAGGTATGTTGTGGCGAGATTAATTTCAAGACTCCGATACTTACCAGCTGGATTAAGCGCATGGATGTAAATCCGCAATGGATTGTTCCTAAAAGCATTTCCAAAGGATTTTTGCATAATTATTCTTATATGCATAAAATGGGGATGTTTGTTCTGGACAGGGAAAAGGGTAAGTTGGCTCCTGAGCAGGTCTCATATGATAGAATAATGTCAAATGATCAATATATTGTTCAGGCTGGAGGTAAAAAGAACTCTTTAGGGCGTATTATTTTCAGATTTGATAATAATTTTTCTGTCTTTCTTCATGACACCTCTGCACCATGGGCGTTCAAGCGCACCCAAAGAGCTGTGAGCCATGGTTGTGTTAGAGTAGAGCGTCCTCTGGAACTGGCTTTATTCTTATTAGGCGAACGTGCAGAAGAGATGGAAGACAGATTACAGTATTCAATGTCTGTTGATTTTATTAATGATGTAGATTCGTTGAAGAAGAGAAATATAGACAGAAAACGTCTCGTAAATACTTTGAATGTAAATCCGCCAATACCATTATATATTACCTATTATACTGTTTATGATGGCATTTGTGGACAATTATGCTATTATGATGATGTTTATGGCTATGACGATGTCCTGATAGAGAAATTGTCTCCGTTTATTGAATAATATGGCATTAAGTGAAGATTTAATATGCAGGATGCTGGCCTCTGAAACTACAAGGCGTAAAGCTTTTGATGCAATCGTAAAGTTATATGGTGAACGATTGTATTGGAAGATACGTTATATTGTTCTATGTCATGAAGACGCTAATGATGTGTTGCAAAATACGTTTCTTAAAGCATGGAATAATATTGATTCTTTTCATAATAAATCAAAGTTATTTACGTGGCTGTGCAGTATTGCCATAAATGAGGCTTTAGATTATTTGCGCAAAAATAAAAATAATTCAACTATAGATATTTCAGAGTCACCGTCGGTTTCAAAGACTCTTATGGCTGATGAGTATTTTGATGGTGATGAGGCACATGCATTATTGTTAGAGGCTGTTGCGACATTGCCTGATGTACAGAGGACGGTTTTCAATTTGAAATATTTCGATAATATGAAATATAGTGAAATCAGTGAAATTCTCAACACCTCAGAAGGTGCGTTGAAGGCCTCGTATCATATTGCAGTAAAAAAGATTTCGGATTATTTTCATCTACATGAATGACTTTTTTTGACAGGCAATTAAACTTTTAATGGGAAGTTCCGTCATAGAATAAAAGAATAATAATTATTTATTATGAAAGAAGAACAATTGCTTAAACAAAAATTTGGCAGCCAGCGGCCATTCAAAGTTCCTGAAGGCTATTTTGATTCTTTGGAGAAGAGTCTGATGCAGAACGTGGTTGAGCCAGCCGTACCTAATAAGCGCCCTGCAATAAAAGCGTTTATGCGTCCATTGAAGTGGGCCGCATGTTTTGCTGCGGTTCTTCTAGTTTCCGGAACAATATATTTTAATAGTTTAGAAAAAGAATCTTATCAGAATCACGCAGACAATATATCAGAAAATATGTCATCTTCAGTTTATGCTGATTATATTTTAGACGAAATTTCAGATTATGCCATGCTTGATAATGATGACATTTATTCTTATGTGGAAAATGAATGATAATAATAAAATGAGAAGATTTATAATTTGTTTATTCTTTATATTAGCATTTAATATATCAGATGCACAGAATAAGAATAGACATTTTACACCAGAACGTTTTCAAGCAGAATTAGAGCAGTATATCACACGAAAGGCGGGCTTGTCTCCAAAAGAGGCTTCAGAATTCTTTCCGCTTTATTCGGAAATGTTACGTAAGCAGCGGTCAATTCATGATGAACTTAAAAAGTTAAAACGAATAAAGCCGACAACGGATGCTGAATGCAAAAAGAATCTTATGAAGCGTGATAAGTGTGAAATTGAAATAAAACAACTTCAGAAAACTTATCATGAAAAATTTATGCAGATATTACCTGCGGGCAAAGTCTATGACATTGTGAAAGCAGAAGAGCGTTTCCATCGGCAGATCTTTAAACGAGCTGCAGATAAAATGAGGCATAAGAAAAAGTGATAATAACGAAACTTTGTTGTGTAGTTTTATATATTATCCAATAATAATATTGTTGTTTGTCTGATTATAAATATAACTTGATGATTTTATATTTCTTGTGGTAATGTTATAATAAATATAATTAATTTAATGTCGGATTATAGACTTATAAACCCATTGGTTTCATTAATGAAAATCAATGGGTTTTTAGTTATAACTCAATGAGTTTTATGCAAAAACTCATTGAGTTATTTTAAATGAATATTTGATATTAAAATTTTTATTGACCACGCTTTTGTGGAACAAACAAAAGCGTATAGGAATAAACAACATCCATTCGAAGTGTTATCTTTTAATCATAAAGTATCCTAATCTATGTGCTATGTCTTTTTTATTTAATGATAATAGAATGTAACACCCATTTTCAAGATTGCTTATATCTGCATATTTGCCTTTGTATGGATGTATTGAAATTATATTACCTGCCAGACTTTTTACTATAACGTATTCGCTATCTAAGGTTTTCCCTTTGTCTGGTAATAAAAGTTTCTTGCCGTCATTTTTAATAAATTTGTCTGTGATTGCAGATTTGTCAGACTGTTTTTGCTGTGTGGGAAGGCTTTCATTGCCATAACGGTCTATACTAGTAACCGCATAAAAGAGGTCGCATTTTGAGTCTGTTTCAATTGCAATATAGTTATCTTTTATCCTTGTCGCCAAGATGTTCCTGCTGTCATTTATATCAACAGGATATTTCTTACTGACGTAAACATTATACATAATGCCGCCATAATTGTTATCTGTTTTATCCCATGTTATAATTTCATTTTTACCTGTAACTTTTACAGATAAATTTTGTGGTGATTGTGGCATTGGAGCTTTTGCCCATTCCATTGGAGGAGTTAAGGCTGGATATAGATTAAATTCATCTTTTGTGAATGAATACAGCCCTTTGGTATTATCATAAAAGAATTTGTTCCTAAAGAAGGCATAGCCCATGCCATGACTTCTCGTAACATACATTTGACGCTTAATCTCATCTATATTCCAATTACCTTCGGAGGTGTCCAGAAAATAAATGCCCAATCCGGGTATTATTGTTCTGTTATTGCAATTTTCTTTCCAGTCTATGGCAAAAGGATAGAATTGATTTCCGCGAAAGTACATCATGGGGTAAAGCTGATCCATTAGGCCTTGTTTGATCCAGCTTTGGGCATCCTGGCATCCTTTTTTATATGCATTCCATCCACGGCTGGAATATCTGGTGAGATCATCGTATTTGCCAATTGGAGCACAGCTTAGTTTCACCCATGGTTTTGTACTTTTTACTTTGTTGTAGATCTCTTTTACAATGTTTGTAATATTTTTTCTTGCTTTAGAAAGTGGTATCTGCAATTTCCATTTTTCGGGATATCTTATATAATCAAGATGTATTCCGTCTATATCGTAATTGTCGGAGATTTCTTTACAAATATCTGATATATATTGAGCAGCCAAAATATTTGAAGGGTCTATAAATCCTTCTCCACCGTTTTTGATTACTAAATTGGGATATTTATTGCGTAATGTTCTACAGCCTATTCCGTTCCATTTTCCTACAGGAATTGTAACTATCCATGCATGCAGTTCCATACCTCTTTTATGGCATTCTGCTATTGCAAATTCTAACGGATCATATCCGGGGGATTTGCCAGGAAAGCCGGAACAGCATCCGTCCCAAGGCTCTATGGATGAAGGATAAATAACCGTGCCTCTTATTCTTGTCTGGAATAATATAGTATTAATATTTGCCTTTTTCAGCTTGTCAAGTATGTCAATTAATTCTTTCTTTTGCTTTTTTATTGATGTTTCCGTTTGCGCATAGCTGTGTGGCCAGTCAAGTCCGCCTATTGTTGTAAGCCACACGGCCCTGACCTCGTATTTGGGATGTTGCCTGAAAACAAAGCTTTGGGAATTGCATGTTTCTGAAAAGCATATAAATAACAATATGATTACAGTATTGAGGAATGATTGCTTGATTGAAATTTTCATTTGATATTTGTAAATCGATTATGATGCAAAGTTATATTATTTTTTTTGTTTTTCAAATTAAATATGTACTTTTGCATATGATAGGGAATAATGAAAATGATAAAAACATACATTTGTATGAAAGTAAAATTTTATATAGTGTTTTATATCAGTTCATTAATTCTATATTCGTTGATACTAAAAAAATAAACAATGTATATATGAAAAAAATTGTAATGTTGATAGCCTTTATGGCGTTTGCTCTTTCTGGATATTCTCAGTTTGAGCAAGGTAAGTATTATGTTGGTGCATCTCTTACAGGACTGGATCTTAGTTATAGCGGAGCAGAAAATTTTAATATCGGTCTTGATTTAAAAGGTGGATATCTTTTGGCTGACGACTGGATTATAACAGCTCAGGCTGGTATACAGCATAGTGGAAATGATGATGTCGCAAATTCTTATTCTATAGGCATTGGAGGACGCTATTATATAGTTCAAAATGGATTGTATCTTGGTGTTAATGCAAAATTGATACATGCAAATCATAATTACAACGATTTGATGCCGGGTATAGAAGTCGGATATGCGTTCTTCTTAAATAGAACAGTAACGATTGAACCTGCCGTATATTACGACCAGTCGTTTAAGAATCACTCTGATTTTTCTAAAATCGGTTTACGTATAGGCGTAGGTGTTTATTTATAGAACTTTGAATAAAATTTTTTAATATGTATTCAGTTGATGAATTAGAAGACAGACTTATTGATCTGTCTTTTGCCGAGGATATCGGTGATGGTGACCACACTACATTGTGTTGTATTCCGGAAAGTGCCATGGGTAAGTCACATTTGCTTATTAAGGAGGATGGTATTCTGGCAGGTGTGGAAGTGGCAAAAAGGGTATTTGCAAGATTTGATCCTTCTCTTGAGGTGCAAGTGCTTATCGAAGATGGCTCTCATGTAAAGAAGGGCGATATTGCAATGATTGTGTCTGGAAAGGTACGATCTTTGTTGCAAACAGAACGTCTCATGCTGAACATAATGCAAAGAATGAGCGGTATAGCAACAACCACAAATAAGTATGTAGAGTTGCTTAAAGGAACAAAAACACATGTCTTGGATACAAGAAAAACAACTCCTGGTATGCGTATGCTCGAAAAGCAGGCTGTGAAGATAGGTGGAGGAGTGAATCACCGTATAGGATTGTTTGACATGATTCTTCTGAAGGATAATCACGTAGATTTTGCCGGTGGAATAAATAACGCAATAGACAGATGTCATGATTATTTGAAAGCAAATTCGCTTGATTTAAAAATTGAGATAGAAGTACGTAATTTTGACGAATTGCAGCAAGTGCTTGATCATGGCGGTATAGACAGAATCATGTTGGATAATTTTTCTGTAGATGATACGCGTAAAGCTGTTAAAATGATAAATGGAAAATATGAGACGGAATCAAGTGGAGGTATTACTTTTGATACGATAAGGAGTTATGCTGAATGCGGTGTCGATTTCGTTTCTGTCGGGGCATTGACCCATTCTGTTAAGTGTCTTGATATGAGCTTTAAAGCTTGTTAATAGATTAATTATATTTACATACTGATAAACGTTCTCTTTTGACCCTAATAGTGCATTCTATAGAACGTCTTTCAGTATGTAAATATGTTTATAATTTGTTTTTAAACTTTGTTTTAGAAAATGTTTAGTTTGTTTTCATCTTTGATTCTTGCTGCAATTACGAGTTTTAGTTCTCCCGTGAATTATCCAATTTCATTGGCCGGCAACTTTGGTGAGCCGCGTCCAAATCATTTTCATGGTGGAATAGACATCAGGACAGAGCAGGTTGAAGGCAAACCGATATTTTCTGTAGCTGATGGTTATGTTAGTAGAATAACTGTTGGGCTTGATGGCTTTGGGTATGCAGTTTATGTGAACCATCCTGGTGGTAAGACAAGTGTATATTGTCATTTAAAAAAGTTTATACCGCAGCTTGGTGCTATTGTGCAGAAATGGCAATATCTAAACCAAAGCTATTTTGTTGATGTGAGATTAAAGCCTACAGACTTTCCTGTTGCCAGAGGACAACTTATTGCTGTTAGCGGAAATTCCGGAGCAAGTCGTGCTCCGCATTTGCATCTTGAATTTCATGATACAAAAACATGGAGTTATCTTGATCCATTGCAGTACTTGAAAGAGTATGTCGTAGATAAGACAAGGCCTATTGCACATGCGTTTATGGCTTATCCTATTGAAGGTAAAGGTGTCTTTTGCGGATCGGTCCAAAAGCAGTCTTATGGTTTTGCATCTTCTTCGTTGTCGCGTGTATTTACAGCTTGGGGAGAGGTCGGATTTGGTATATGGGCGAATGATTACATGGAAGGGAGTTATGGAATACTTGGAATCAGGAATACCCGGTTAACCGTTGATGGAAAATTGGTTTTTGAGAGTGACATAGACAGCATACCGGTTCGTTGTAATAGGATGGTTAACTCTTGGGGGGATTATGATCACTATTGCCGGACGCATGTATGGTATATGAAGTCGTTTAAGGAACCGGGAAATAGCTTGCCGATACTTCATGCTTTGAATAATAGTGGAATAATAAATATTGATCAGGAGCGTGATTATAAATTTGTTTATACAATATCTGATGTTTTTGGTAATTCTTACGATTATTCTTTTGTTGTAAAAGGTGTAAAACAGCAGATTCCCAAAAAGAGAAAACCGGATTTGATAAATTTGATGAGTTATGAAAGATTTAATCATCTGCAACGTCCGGGGGTAAGTTTGTTACTTCCAAAAGGGACCTTGCCTGATAATGTTGAATTGCACCCTAATGTAAAGTTTCAACCTGAAGCATTATCAGACTCATGGCGATTCTATAATAAATCATATCCTATCTTTGGATGGGCAACAATAAAGATTAAATTGAATAAACCTGTTAAAGATACGGATAAGTTATACGTCGTAAGTCATTTTGGCATAGATAAATATATGGGTGGAACTTATAAGGATGGTTGGGTAATAACGAAGATAAGAGAATTAGGTGCTGAGTATGAAATCTGTTACGATGATGTTCCGCCTCATGTGTCGGTATCTGGAACTTCAGGTAATATACGTGTTCAAGCATCAGACTCAGGTAGTGGATTAAAATATATTAAGGGATTTGTAGATGGTAAGTTTGTTCTTTTAGAGTACAAAGAAAAAAATAATATATATGTATGTAATTTGAAGAATGCTCCTGTCTTACGTACAGGAGGCATGCATATGCTTAAAATTATTGCTGCAGATAAACTTGATAACCAAAGAATCATAATGGAAAATTTTAAGTATTAATAATTATATCGCTTATGAAAAGGATAGTTTTAGTAGTTTCTTTGTTAGTTAGTTATTTTAGCTCTTGGGCTTGTACCAATTTTATTGTAGGCAAGAAAGCCAGTGCTGATGGATCGGTGATATGTTCTTATAACGCTGATGACTATGGATTGTTCATCGGCCTGTGTCATTATCCTGCCGGTAAACATGAGAAGGGTTCTGTACGTAAAATTTATGATTGGGATACAAATGTTTATCACGGACAGATACCTGAAGCAGAGGTAACCTATAATGTTATTGGAAACATTAATGAATATCAAGTTTCGATAGGTGAAACGACTTTTGGTGGAAGAGAGGAACTTGTTGATACAACAGGTATTTTAGATTATGGCTCTCTAATATATATAGCTTTACAGCGTTCAAAAACCGCACGAGAAGCAATAAAAGTTATGACTACATTAACCGATAAATATGGATATTGTTCCGGCGGAGAGACTTTTACAATATGTGATCCAAACGAAGCATGGATAATGGAGATGATAGGAAAGGGACCTGGACGCAAGGGGACTGTATGGGTAGCTGTTAGAATTCCTGACGATGCTATATGTGCTCATGCAAATCAGAGCCGTATTCGTACGTTTAATCAAAAGGATAAAAAGAATGTGATGTTTTCAAAAGACTGCATAACATTTGCAAGAGAAAAAGGATGGTTTAGTGGTAAAGATGCAGATTTTAGTTTTTGTGAAGCTTATGCTTATCCTGATTTTTCTGGAAGACGGTTCTGCGAGGCTCGTGTGTGGAGCTTTTTTAACCACTTCTCGACATATATGGAACGTTATTTGCCTTATGCAGAAGGAAAAGTTAAAGATGCCGAACCGATGCCTTTGTGGATAAAGCCTAATCGCAAGGTTAGTGTTCAAGATATACAGGAATGCATGAGAGATCATTATGAAGGAACTCCGTTCTCTTTAGATAAAGACCCGGGTCAAGGTGTATGGAATATGCCTTATAGACCAACGCCTCTAACCTATAAAGTTGATGGTAAGGAATATTTTAATGAACGTCCGACGTCAACACAACAAACAGCATTTTCTTATGTTGCTCAATTAAGATCATGGCTTCCAAGACAAATCGGTGGTGTGCTTTGGTTTGGAAATGATGATGGTAATATGGTTGCTTATACACCTGTATATTGCGGAAATACTTCACAGCCAGAGTGTTATAATACTAAAGATGCGGATGCTGTTACATTCAGCATGAAGAATGCTTTTTGGGTTTGTAACTGGGTTAGTAATATGGTATATCCACGTTATTCATTAATGTTTGGTTCTCTAAAGTCTGTGAGAGATTCTTTAGAAACCAGTTATTTTTCGGCTCAAGCAGAAATAGAGCGCAAGGCAATGGTTTTGTATGATGAGAATCCTTCTTTAGCTATTGATTTTTTGACAGATTATAGTATAGACAAGGCTCAACAGATGATTGACAGATGGAGACAGCTAGGGACTTATCTTATTGTGAAATATAATGATATGGCAATAAAGTCAGATGAAGATGGCAGATTCATTAGAACTGAAACAGGACTTGGTGCTACAGTTGAACGTCCGGGATTTCCTGAAAATGTTGCTAGGGAGATTGTGAAAAGTTCAGGTGACAGATATGCCGTACCAGAAGAATAGTGCGTAAAAGTTGAATAAATTTTTATCAAGTGGGTCCCAATACCTGAATAGTTTTACTATTTTGTGGTATTGGGATTTTTATTGTTGCATGACATTACAATATGCCTTTTTGTATAGGTTAAAAACTAGTTAAACACGAATATTTTTTATCGTCATATTTTTGGCTTTTAATATTATTTCGTAAATTTGTAGCTGATTAATATTGTTTTTATGGCATTTGTTTTAGTCTCAATATTATTGATAGGCTATATGCTTATCGCTACAGGATATGTCACTAATGTTAACCGAGCTGCTATTGCAATGTTTATCGGTACATTAGGGTGGGTGTTGTATATATGCTATGGAACTGATTTCGTTATGAGTCAGCATCAACAAGCTTATTATGATTTCCTTGGGGGCGCAACGTCTTCCAGTACAGCTGTAAAACAATATATAGCTCAAAACATATTTCTAAAATATGTGGGGAAAGGTGCAGAGATAGTACTTTTCTTATTTGCGACAATGTCAATTGTTGAGATTTTGAATAATAATGGATGTTTCGATTTCTTATCAGAGTTATTAAAAACGCGTAATAGCCATAAACTTTTATGGATGATGGCTATAATCACATTTGTTATTTCTGCAAATCTTGACAATTTAACAACAACAACAATGATGCTTGTTATCATGCATAAATTGTTGCCTAATCGTAGGCAGCGCATGATTTATGGCAGCGCAATTGTGCTGGCTGCCAATTGTGGTGGCGCATTAACTGTTATTGGGGATCCGAATGGCTTGATTCTGTGGAATAATGGTATTGTTACTGCAACAAATTTCTCTGCATCGTTGGCTTTACCTTGTTTAGCAGCTTGTGTCATACCGATTTATTGGCTCGGTAGAAGTTTGCCTGAGCATATAGACTTACAATATGTTGCAATGCCTTATAGAGGAGATGATACAAATCTTAATCGTTGGCAGCGTATATTGATGCTTATTGTAGGAATAGGCGGATTGTGGTTTATACCTACTTTCCATAACATTACTAAATTAAGTCCTTTTTTAGGTGCTTTGTGTGTGTTATCTGTGTTATGGATTGTAAATGAAATATTTAACCACAAGCTAATGAATGCCGATCAGATGATACAACGTCCTGTGCCAAGGGTCCTTCAGTATGGTGTTATTCAGCTTATGCTTTTTGTAATGGGAATAATGCTTGCTGTTGGAGCTATATACGAAACTGGAATAACGTCCAATTTGACACAATTTATTGATACCAATATTCATAATGTATGGGTAATGGGCGTAATTACTGGGGTAATCAGTTGTTTCTTGGATACATTTGCTACATGTATGAGTATAATATCTCTTTACTCTGTGGGTGATATTGCTAATTTGGCATTTTCGTCAGATCCGAATTATATGTCTTCATTCGTTCAGAACGGAATATTTTGGAAAATAATTGCTTATTCCTCAGCAATGGGTGGAAATATATTGCTTATAGGTTCTGTAAGCGGATTGGCATTGATGAAAATGGAACATATACATATTGGATGGTATTTTAAAAAAGTCGGTGTAGTTGCTATGGCTGCTTGGCTGCTTGGTCTGTTTATTATGTGGATTTTGAGTTAATTCTTAAATGATATAGATATGGCTAAAATTAAAACAATAGGTGTATTGACTTCCGGCGGAGACGCTCCTGGAATGAATGCGGCAATTCGTGCTGTAACGCGTGCCGGTATATGCAAGGGATTTAAGGTAAAAGGAATTTATCGTGGATATGATGGTCTTATTAATAATGAGATTGTTGATTTTACAACAGAGAATGTCAGTGGTATAATAATGTCTGGAGGAACCATTTTGAAAACTGCACGATGTGACGAATTCAAAACTCCAGAAGGACGTAAAAAGGCATATGACAATTTGTTGAAAAATGAAATAGATGCACTTGTCGTTATAGGCGGAAATGGCTCGTTGTCCGGAGCAATGGTCTTTGCACAGGAATATGATGTATGTTGCATAGGATTACCGGGAACTATAGACAATGATTTGTATGGTACTGATTCAACAATTGGCTATGATACGACTCTAAATACAATTGTTGAATGTGTAGACAGAATAAGGGATACTGCTCAAAGTCATGAACGAATTTTTTTCATTGAAGTAATGGGACGTGATGCAGGATTCTTGGCTCAGAATAGTGCTATTGCTTCAGGTGCTGAGGCCGCAATAATACCAGAGGACTCAACGGATGTTGACCAATTGGCGAGGTTTATGGAACGAGGTATAAGAAAAAGTAAAAAAAGCTGTATTGTAATCGTTTCAGAGAGCCCAAAATGTGGAGCCTTGTATTATGCTGACAGAGTTCGTAATGAATTCCCTAATTACGATGTTAGAGTTTCAATACTTGGACATTTGCAGCGTGGGGGACGTCCGTCCGCTCATGACCGCATTCTTGCCAGTAGAACTGGGGTGGGGGCAATAGATGCTATCATTCAAGGTCAGCGTAATGTTATGATAGGCGTAAGAAATAATGAGGTCGTTTATGTCCCATTGAGTGAGGCTATAAGGTCAGATAAACCTTTTGATAAAAAATTAATTACAGTCTTAGATGAGTTGAGCATATAATAGTCTGACGTATAAGTTGTAAAAATGTCTTTATATTATGTCAATTGAACTTATTATAAAAAGTTTTTGTTCTTTTCTTTGTAAGTTATAAAACAATTGATTAATTTTGCGTTTAGAAAAATACATGAAAAATAAAAAATAAAGTAAATTTATATGGAACAAATAAAAGGGCATATTTCTCAGATTGTGGGTCCTGTTATTGATGTCTATTTCGATACAAGTGGCTTAGATCCGGAAAAAGTGTTGCCCAAAATTCATGATGCGTTGACAATTTCACGCGAAGATGGACGTGAACTTGTTATTGAAGTTCAGCAGCATATCGGTGAAGATACTGTTAGATGTGTTGCAATGGATAATACTGACGGTCTTAAAAGAGGATTGGAAGTAGTTTCAACAGGTCATCCAATATTGATGCCTGCAGGAGAACAGATAAAAGGACGAATGATGAATGTTATAGGCCAGCCTATAGATGGTATGAAAACTTTGGATATGAAAGGCGCATACCCTATTCATCGTGAAGCTCCTACTTTTGAGGAGTTGTCAACGCATAAAGAAATGCTTGCAACTGGTATAAAAGTTATTGATTTGCTTGAGCCTTATATGAAAGGTGGAAAAATTGGACTTTTTGGTGGAGCCGGTGTCGGTAAAACTGTCTTAATTATGGAGCTTATCAATAACATTGCAAAAGGTCATAATGGATATTCGGTGTTTGCTGGCGTTGGTGAGCGTACGCGTGAGGGTAATGACCTTATTCGTGATATGCTTGAGTCTGGCGTAATTCGATATGGTGAGAAGTTTAAAAAAGCAATGGAAGAAGGCAAGTGGGACTTGTCGTTAGTAGATCCTGAAGAATTGAAGATGTCTCAAGCAACATTGGTTTATGGACAGATGAATGAACCACCTGGAGCACGTGCTTCTGTTGCCTTGTCAGGCTTAACTGTTGCAGAGGAATTCCGCGATCATGGCGGAAAGAATGGTGAAGCAGCAGACATTATGTTCTTTATTGATAATATCTTCAGGTTTACTCAGGCTGGTTCAGAGGTGTCTGCTCTTCTTGGCCGTATGCCTTCAGCCGTAGGTTATCAGCCGACATTGGCAAGTGAAATGGGTACAATGCAGGAAAGAATTACTTCAACCAAAAATGGTAGTATTACTTCTGTACAGGCTGTTTATGTTCCTGCCGATGACTTGACTGACCCTGCACCAGCAACAACTTTTACTCATCTTGATGCTACTACAGAACTTAGTAGAAAGATTGCTGAGCTTGGAATTTATCCTGCAGTTGATCCTTTAGGTAGTACTTCGAGAATATTGGATCCGCTAATTGTTGGTAAGGAACATTACGAATGCGCACAGAGAGTGAAGGAAATTTTACAGCATTATAAAGAACTGCAAGATATTATTGCAATCCTTGGTATGGATGAACTTTCAGATGAGGATAAATTGACTGTTAATAGAGCTCGTCGTGTGCAGCGCTTCTTGTCGCAGCCTTTCACCGTTGCTGAGCAATTTACAGGTCTGCCTGGTGTGATGGTGCCAATTGAGGAGACAATTAAGGGCTTTAATGCTATATTGGATGGTGAAGTCGATGATTTACCAGAACAGGCATTCCTTAATGTTGGAACTATTGATGACGCTATTGCAAAAGGAAAGAAACTTCTTGATATTGCTAAAGGTAATTAACAAATCTGATAGGCATGAGTTTAAGATTGAAAATAGTATCACCTGAAAAAGTTGAATTTGAGGGATTGGTTGATAGCGTATTGGTACCTGGAACAAAAGGTGCTTTTGAAATATTGAATAATCATGCTCCAATCATTTCCTCACTTCAAACAGGAAAGGTTGAGTATGCTGTAAATGGTGTGCGAAATCAGATTCAAATTACTGGCGGCTTTGTAGAAGTTCAAAAAAATGTTGTCAGCCTTTGTGTTGAGATAGCTTAAGTTATGGATATGAATAAAAAAGTAGACATAACAAGTAAAAGATATTTTAAATATAGTCTATGGCTTATTGCGGCACTTACATTATTGTGTAGTGCTGCGATAAGTATGAATGTGTTAAAATATTCTATTGTTAATGCATTGGCTATAAGCGCATTATATACGGTATTCATAAATTCCATATATGTGGTATTTTGGAGAAAGATGGCTAAAACATCTCCTAATGTTATGACAAAATTTTATCTGGCAGCTTCTGCTTTGCGTCTTGTATCAGCCGCATTTGTAGTAACGGCTTATTGCTTAATATGTCATGATAAAAACTCTATACGTGATTTTGCGCTGCTTTTTATGAGCTTTTATATTGTAATGCTTGTTTTTGACAGTGTATTCTTTGCTCATGTAGAAAAATGTTATACTCTTAAAGATTGACAGATGAGACAGATCAGACAAATACTATGCTTGTTCATGCTAGTATTCATAATCGCACCTATAAGTGCGTCAGAGCATACAGATGATAAAAAAGGGCTTGATTTGCAAGGCGTTTTGTTTGGGCATATTAAGGATGCGTATGAATGGCATATCACTGATATTAATGGTCATCCTATTGTAATAAATCTTCCTGTTATAGTGAAGAGTTCTACTGGATGGCATGTGTTTAGCAGTGCCGAATTTTCTGAAGAGAAGGATGCTGCTGGAAATCGTCCTGGACCGTATGGTCTATATATTTCCGGTAGTCAAGATAATGAGAATAAAATATGTGAAGTGATATCTGGTAAAGAAGTTCGTCCATTTGATATTTCTATAACCAAAACGGTTGTGGTTTTATTTATCAATTCCATACTTCTCCTAATTTGTATCTTAATTCCTGCAAGATGGTGTAAAAAACATCGTCCTGAAGATCCTGCGCCTAAAGGTTTTACAGGCTTGATGACAATGTTTATTATGTATATCTATGATGATATTATTAAGGCAACTTTGGGTAAAAATACAGATAGATTTGCACCATATTTATTAACGTGCTTTTTCTTTATCTTCTTGTCAAATCTTATGGGGGTTGTGCCATTCCCGCCCGGAGGTGGAAATCTAACAGGTAATATCACTATAACATTTTTCTTGGCTTTGTGTACGTTCCTTATAACAAACTTTACAGGAACGAAAGCTTATTGGAAAGAGATTTTTTGGCCGGATGTGCCTACATGGTTAAAGGTGCCTGTTCCACTTATGCCTTTCATAGAGTTCTTTAGTATTTTTACTAAACCTTTGGCTCTTATGATTCGACTATTTGCTAATATGATGGCAGGGCATGCAATAGCATTGTCATTGACGTGCCTGATTTTTATAATGTTTGGAATTAATGCAGTGGCAGGTGCATCAATGACTGTTGTGAGTGTTCTTATGAGTGTTTTCATGATGTTGCTGGAATTACTCGTATGTTTCATTCAGGCGTTAGTTTTCACTATGTTAAGCGCTGTGTTTATATCATTGTCTCAGGTTAAAGAGCATGCAGCAGAATAAATATGTTTTTTGATTAAAATAAAAATAAATAACTTTAAAAAATTACGATTATGATTTCATTATTATTAGCAGCAGATGCTGTAGCAAAGTTAGGTGCCGCAATTGGTGGTAGTATAGCTGTAATTGGTGCAGGTATTGGTATTGGAAAAATTGGTGGTCAAGCAATGGATGCAATGGCAAGACAGCCGGAAAAAATAGGCGATTTGCGTTCTTCTATGATTATTGCAGCCGCTCTTGTTGAGGGTGTTGCTTTCTTTGCTGTTATTATTGCATTGTTGGCACTTTTCGTGTAAATTTTAGATTAAAGAAATAGAAATCTTAACAGCTTATGTCATTAATAACACCTGATTTTGGCTTGTTATTTTGGATGACGATTGTGTTTCTGATTGTACTTGGCATTGTAAGCAAGTTTGGCTTTAAAGTTATTGTCAAGATGGTCAATGATCGTAAAGATTATATAGACAGCAGTCTTCAGAAGGCACATGAGGCAAACAAAAAATTAGCTAATATCAAAGTTGAAAGCGATGCTCTTTTACAGGAAGCACGCGAGCGTCAGGCTGCAATATTAAAAGAGGCTGCCGCAACGCGCGATGCTATCGTTGAAAAGGCACAGGACAAAGCTCATGAGGAAAGTAACCGATTGCTTACAGAAGCGAAGGTTGAAATTGAGAATCAAAGACAGGCTGCCGTTAGCGATATCCGTAAACAAGTTGCAACGCTGAGTGTTGAAATTGCTGAGAAAGTATTGAGAGAAAAGCTTGGTGATGAAAAAACACAGATGGATTTGATTGAACGTATGCTGGATGAAATTTCTTTGTCTAATAAAAAATAGTTAATATGGATTTCGGATTAATATCGGTTAGATATGCCCGTGCCTTGTTAAAGGCAAGCTTAGAGGCAAAATTGGAGGATAAGGTATATGCAGAAATGCAGACTTTATCTGCCAGTTATATAAAAGTTCCTGATTTTAGGTTTACGATAGATAATCCCATGTTTTCAAAGAAGCGTAAAAAAGATTTATTTATTATTGCTTTAGGCGGAGATCCTTGTAAACTTACACAAGTCTTTATTGATTTGGTTTTGAAGGAAGAGCGCGAAAACATGATGCAGTTCATTGCAAATTCATATATTACATTATATAGGAAAAACAAGAATTTAATCCGTGCTAAACTTTTGACTGCTACAGCCGTATCTCCTTCTACGGAGCAACGGCTTAGGCAGTTGGTTGAAAGTAAGACAAATGGGAATGTTGAATTTGAGACAGAGATTAAACCTGAAATTCTTGGTGGTTTCATAATAGAATATGATACTTATAGAATGGATGTTAGTGTAAAGTCTCAATTAAATTCTATTTTGTCACAGCTTAAGTAATAAAATTAATTGTAATATGTCTGATAAAATTAAACCAAGCGAAGTATCTCAAGTTCTTTTGGAACAACTGAAAGGGATTAATGATAGCGCAAAGTTTGATGAAGTAGGTTCTGTCCTTCAGGTAAGCGATGGCGTAGCACGTATCTATGGTCTTCGAAATGCTGAAGCTAATGAACTTCTTGAATTTGAAAATGGGACTATGGCTATTGTCATGAACCTTGAAGAGGACAACGTTGGTTGTGTGCTACTTGGCTCTACTTCCGAGATAAAGGAAGGAATGTTGGTAAAGCGTACAAAACGTATTGCCAGCATCAGGGTGAATGATAATATGCTGGGAAGAGTCATAAATCCATTGGGGCAGGCTATAGATGGTAAAGGTGACATTGATTTGACGAATTCGTTTGAAATGCCATTGGATAGAAAAGCTCCAGGTGTTATCTATCGTCAGCCTGTAAAAGAACCTTTACAAACTGGTTTGAAAGCCGTGGATTCTATGATTCCAATAGGTAGAGGTCAGCGTGAGCTTATTATTGGAGACCGACAAACAGGTAAAACAGCAATTGCTGTAGATACTATTATAAATCAAAAGAGTTTTTACGATGCTGGTAAACCTGTTTATTGTATATATGTAGCTATTGGTCAGAAAGCCTCAACTGTTGCGGCATTAGTATCTACATTGAAGGAACATGGAGCAATGCCATACACGATTGTTGTTGCAGCTACAGCAGCAGATCCTGCTGCTATGCAATATTATGCACCTTTTGCAGGAGCTGCAATAGGTGAATATTTTAGAGATCGCGGTTATTCGGCTTTGGTCGTATATGATGATTTGTCTAAGCAAGCTGTTGCATATCGTGAGGTTTCACTTATTTTGCGTCGTCCTTCTGGTCGTGAAGCTTATCCTGGAGATGTGTTCTATTTGCATAGTCGTTTGTTGGAGCGTGCAGCACGAATAAATGACCAGCAAGAGGTTGCAGAGAATATGAATGATTTGCCAGAGTGTATGAAAGGGCATGTTAAAGGTGGTGGTTCGCTTACTGCTTTGCCTATAATTGAAACTCAGGCAGGAGACGTATCTGCGTATATTCCAACTAACGTTATCTCTATTACTGATGGACAGATTTATCTTGAGACCGACTTGTTCAATCAGGGATTTAGGCCTGCAATTAATGTTGGTATTTCTGTAAGTCGTGTAGGAGGTTCTGCGCAGATAAAAAGTATGAAGAAGGTTGCGGGAACATTGAAAATAGATCAAGCACAGTATAGAGAGTTGGAATCTTTTTCAAAGTTTTCAAGTGATATGGATGCTGTAACGGCTATGACACTTGATAGAGGTCGTAAGAATAATCAACTTTTGATACAGCCACAATATAGTCCAATGCCTGTTGGTGAGCAAGTTGCAATACTCTATTGTGGAACACATGGTCTAATGCATGATGTACCTGTTGAAAAGGTGCGTGAATGCCAAGATGCCTTTTTGGATAAGATGCGTTCTTCACATGAAGATGTTGTTGATGCTTTATCTAAAGGAAAAATTGATGATCAAATAACCCAAACTATTGAGGCTGTAATGGCTGATATTGCAGGGCATTATAAAAAATAGTTGATTTATGCCGTCACTAAAAGAAATAAAAAATCGTATATCATCTGTAAATAGCACTCGTAAAATAACGAGTGCTATGAAGATGGTTGCGTCGTCAAAACTGCATCATGCACAGATCATGATAGGGAACATGCTTCCTTATGAATCTATGCTAGAGCATATACTAAAAGCATTTTTGGCTTCAGAAGTTGATGCTACAACTGTATATAATACTGTGAGACCTGTAAAAAAAGTTGCTTTTGTTGTATATTCATCTAATAGCAGTTTATGTGGTGGTTTTAATGCAAATGTTATTAAGGCCATGCAGCAGGCGATTGATAAATACCAGCGTCTGGTAGGTATGGATAATATTGTTGTTTATCCTATTGGACGAAAGGTTGCTGAAAAAGTGACGAAACTCGGCTTGAACTGTGGTGGAGATTTCTCTGAAATTGCTGATAAGCCTGATTTGCATCGATGTATAGAACTTGCGGATTTACTTTCGCAGAAATTCATCGATGGTGAGTTTGATCGCATAGAGATGATTTATCATCATTTCAAAAGTGCTGGTTCACAGATCTTGACTCAAAAAACTTTCTTACCAATTAATATCAAAGAGGAATTGGATTTTGATGATGAGCGAGATTTGACATCTAATATTGCAACCTTGGAAGCTCAAGAGTATATACGTAAGAAAGGTAAGGTTTCTTCAAATGCCAAAGAGGCAGTAAAGCCTCTTAATGACAATTTTATTGTTGAACCTGATATGGAATCAGTGTTGTGCTCACTTATTCCTAAACTATCACATTTAATGATATATACAGCATTGCTTGATAGTAATGCTAGTGAGCATGCAGCTCGTATGGTTGCTATGCAGACAGCAACAGATAATGCTGATGAACTTCTGAGAGATTTGAATCTCCAATATAATAAGAGTCGTCAGCAGGCTATTACAAATGAGTTGCTTGACATTGTGGGTGGTACTGTTAATTCCTAGTGTATTACTCTTACTCATATAAAGAGACTGCACAATTTGTGCATGTCTCTTTTTTATATTTAGGCATTGTCTAAATTTTTGCGTAATCTAAATTAATCTGATTTCTATCAGATTGCTTATTTTTGTTTTCGTTTAGTTAAAATATTTATCCTTTTGGAAGGTTCTTGTGCTTCTGGATATAATTCTAATGCCTTATTATAATTAGCTATTGCAGCTTCATACATTTTTTCATTTTCACATTCTTTACCTAGTATCGTATACTCTGCTGCAAGTCTTTTTAAGAAAGCCTCTTGCTTATTTAATTTTTCTTCGAGGCATTTTATTTCATCTTTTAGTGTATTTATCTTATTTAATTTTTTACGGATAAGTCTCTTGGCACTAGGCTTTTCTATATCGTATCTGCTGTGTATAGCTTTAAAAAAGCATTTTAAGAAGTTTTCATAGTCTCCGTTGTCAAATGCTTTTGCTGCTTCGTAATATTCTTTATCTGCGGCAGATTCGCTTAATGCTTTTTTTATAAGTGTTGAATTGTTGTAATTTTGAGCAAATTGCAATATTTCTTTTCGTACGAAAATATTTTCGTGCCTTATTGGCGATTTGAGTGTAATACCGTTTAATGATGTACATCTTGATAAGGCGACGTATGTTTGGCCTCCGGCAAATACACCCCCTGTCAGGTCAATAATAACCTTGTTAAATGTTAGGCCTTGGCTTTTGTGTACAGTTATTGCCCATGCCAATCTTATTGGAAACTGTATAAAATATCCAATTTCTTCTTCTTCAATTTTTTGTTCCTTGTTATTGAAACGGTACTTCATATTACTCCATCTCTCCCTCGAAACTTCGTATTCGTTACCGTCTTCTGTGATTATATATATTAATCCTTTTTCAACGTCAATAGTTTCAACAATACCTAGAGTACCATTTACCCATCTTTTGTTTATGTCGTTCTTTATAAATATTACTTGTGCACCAGGCTTGATTTCCAATTTTGTGAGCGTTGGTAGACTATTTTCTGGAAATTCTCCACCAATTTTCCCATTAAATATTGTTGATGATCCTTTAAGTTCTTTTAGCTTATTTTCATTTATATAATCTACAGTATCTCTACGTGTTGATAACGTTATTACGAGCTTTTCACTTTTGAACTCGTGGTTTTCTTCTTTATAACGGCTGTTTAATATTTTTAAATCATAGTCATTTACGTCACCAAGTCTTATCTTATCGAGTATGTTGATAAACTGGCTGTCTTTTTGTCTGTAAATTTTATTTAATTCAATACATATTAGTTTTATCTCTTTAAATATCTTTGCGTCAAAGAAGAAACTGGTAGGGTAGAATGGCTGAAGGAGTTTCCGTTCATCCTCCTTGACAACTGGTTCTAACTGAAAAATATCTCCTACAAGTAATAATTGTTTTCCGCCGAAAGGCTCGCGCATATTCCTTGAATATACCCGTAATACCTTATCTATAAAATCGATGATGTCAGCTCTTACCATGCTAATTTCATCAATTATGATGAGCTCAACCTCTCGTAGCAGCTTACATTTTTCACCATTGTATTTTAGTGTATTGCGTAAATGCCTTACTGAATATTGAGTATCATTGGGTAATATTGGGTGAAATGGGAGTTTGAAAAAGCTATGTAGTGTTGCGCCTCCTACATTGATTGCAGATATGCCAGTTGGGGCGAGAACAACAATTTTCTTTTTTATGTTGGACTTGACATATCTTAAAAAAGTTGATTTACCCGTCCCTGCTTTACCTGTAAGGAAAAGCGAGCGACGGGTAAATTTTAATATCTGAAGAGCTTCTTGAAACTCTTTGTTTGATTGATCAATTTGTGAATTCGGTTCCAATGTTGAACTTCTTATAAATCTTCAAATCTAATCTGTTCTTCACGAGGTTTATTTTTCTTTTTTTCTTTTTTATCTTCAGATTGTTGTACGTTACCTTTATCTGTATTGATGGCGGGATTATTTTCTTTTGAGATTTCGTTATCTTCGTTTCCTCTTGGAAGTATATTGCCTTCTTCGTCAATAAGAAGTTCTTCATCCTCTACCATGGTACTGTCAATCTGTGTCGTATCTTTTTTAGCAGGTACATAACTGCTGCAGTTATACATATCTGCAGTGATGTCTTCATCATCTGGCTTATGGAATCGGCCATGATATTTTTTAAATTCAGGATCTTTCATAAGTGCCTGAATGAAATATCCGCAAATAGGTAATGCCGTCCTACTTCCTTGTCCAAGAGCACCTGTGCGGAAATGAATACTTCTGTATTCTCCACCAACCCATGCGCCTGTTACAAGATTCGGGCTTACGCACATAAACCATGCATCTGAATGATTATTTGATGTTCCTGTCTTGCCGCCAAAGTCTGTATCACGTGCAGTGTCAGTATATGCCCATAAACTTTGAGATGTTCCACCTGGTTCACGCATACCGCCCATAAGTAGCTGTTGCATGAAGAATGCGCTTTTATATGGTATAACTTGTTTTTCCTCTGTAGAACTTACATATACCTCTCTTCCGTCTTTGTCTACTATACGTGTCACAAGGACTGGTTCTATATGTTTACCATCATTTGCTATTGTACAATATGCATTGACCATTTCTAACAGATTAACGTCAGAAGCACCTAACGCTAATGAAGGCTCTTCGTCCAAAGGACTTTTTATACCCATGTCATGTGCTGTTTTGGCAATGTTCTTTATTCCCATTTCCTGCCCAAGTCTGACAGCAATCGAGTTGATACTTTTCGCAAATGCGCTTTTTAAGGGAATGGAGTCTCCAGAGAATCTGCCATTGGCATTTGTTGGAGTCCATGAAGTCATTTCATGCTTATTTTTGTCATATACTTGCATTCTTATGTATTCGTCCCTTCTCTTATCACAGGGTGTAAGTCCCTGGTTCATAGCTTCTGTATATACAAATAGTTTGAATGTTGAACCTGGTTGGCGCATAGCTGTAACTTTGTCATATTTCCATGAGTTAAAGTCAATGTCTCCGACCCATGCTCTGACTGCTCCGGTTTGTGGCTCCATTGCAACGAATGAGCAATGCATGAATTTAACCATATACCTAATGGAATCCATTGTGCTCATTTCTTTTTCAATGGTGCCTTTCTCATAATCAAATAATTTGACTTTGTGTGGCTTATTCAAATAGTATTGAATAGAGTCGGGGTTATTGGGAAACTTTTGTAATAATGTTTTGTATACCGGTAATTTCTGAGCTATATTCTCTATAAAGTTTGGTATAATCTGATGGTTCTCATCTCTCCATGGGTCTTGACCGCTCCAATGACTATTGAAGTTTCTTTGTACCTGTTTCATTTGTTTAATTGCGGCTTCTTCAGCATATTTTTGCATGCGGGTATCTATCGTAGTGTAGATTTTCAAGCCGCTACTATACAGGTCATATCCATTTTCCTTACACCAATCCTTAAGATAGTCAGCTATTGCCTCACGAAAATATTTTGCCTGACCATCATAATTGCTTTCAACACTATAGTTTACTTTTATGGGTATTGCACTTAAAGAATCATAATCATCTTTTGTGATATCCTTATGTGTCATTAAATTGTGCAAGACAGTATTTCTGCGTTGCAGACTATTCTCAGGATTCGTAATAGGGTTATAATATGTTGTAGCTTTTAGCATACCAACCAAAACAGCAGCTTGTTCAGCAGTCATTTCAGATGGAGTTGTGTTAAAATATGTCTTACATGCGGTTTTTATGCCATATGCATTTGAACCAAAATCTACGGTATTAGCATACATCGTAAGAATTTCTTTTTTATCGTATAGAATTTCTAACTTTGTTGCAATAATCCATTCTTTGCTTTTCATAATAAGCATGCGTACACCCGGAATATACCCCAACAATCCTGTTGAATACTGTGTCCTGACGCGGAACATGTTTTTTGCGAGCTGTTGAGTAATTGTGGATGCACCACGAGCTTCATGATGTACAATAATATCTTTTGCTACAGCAAATAATCCGGTGAAATCAACACCAAAGTGCTTGTAGAAGCGTTCATCTTCTGTATCAATTAAAGCTTTCCAGAAGAGAGGGTTTACTTCTTCATATTTAACAGGCGTTCTGTTCTCGCTAAAATATTTGCCTATCATAACGCCGTCTGCACTATATATTTCAGATGCCTCGCTTGTTGTAGGATGCATTATCTGTGAAAAGCCAGGAGACTTTCCAAATAACCATAAGAAGTTAATATCAACCATTATAAGATACACAAAAAATGTGATTATGGCAGACAGAATTGCTACACAAGTTTTTGTATACCATTTGCGACCTATATAAAGTCCTTTATACCAAGGCCAAAAACCTTTAATTTTGTTCAGACACGTTTTGATAAATCTACCGATACGTGAATCATTGTTGTTGTTGAACATATAATTTTAGTATTATTTATTCTGCAAATGTACAAAAAAAGTACAGTTTATATGAATGTGTTTATGTAATTTATGATTTCTTCAATATTGTCGGGTGAAAACCAATGTATATTTGGATCACGCCTGAACCATGTAAGCTGTTTACGGCAATACTTATGTGTATTGCTTTTTATCCTAAATATTGCATTGTCAAGTGTACATAATCCGTCTAGATATTCAAATGTTTCTTTGTAACCAACAGTGTTTAATGCATTTAGATCTTTATATTCATAGACGTTTAGAGCTTCTTGAATTAAGCCATCATGAATCATTTGCTCTACACGTAAGTCTATTCTCTCGTATAATCTCTGCCGGTCCATATTAAGACCGATTTTTATAATTCTAAAAGGTCTTTCTTTGGTTGTGTTTTTTCTGAAAGAAGAATATGGCTTGCCTGTAGATAAGCATATTTCTAATGCATGTATTATGCGCTTATGATTATTCTTATCAACAATTGCGTAATAATCAGGATCTAATAATGCCAATTCTTTGCTAATGCCAGAAAGACCTTCTTTATCGAATCTTTCTTGAAGTGTTTTTCTAATGTTGTCATCAACCGATGGTATGTCGTCAATACCTTTGCATACTGCATCAACGTACATCATGCTACCACCAGACATGATTACATTATCTTTATACTTGAACAAGATGTTTAATAATTTTAAAACATCTTGTTCATATTTTGAGGCGTTGTAATATTCATTAATATGAAGATTGCCAACAAAAAAATGTCTAATTGATTTACGCTCATCTTTTGTTGGGGCAGCTGTGCCAACAGGTATTTCTTTAAAAACCTGCCGAGAGTCAGCATTAATAATAACCGTATTTAAGTGTTCGGCAACCTTCAGACATAATGATGTTTTTCCTACCCCTGTAGGTCCAACTATTACAAAAAGTGTCTTCATCACAGAAGGTATTTATCTTATTATACCTCTCTTAGAGTTTTCAACAAAATTAATTATATATTCAATTTCTTTTGTTACAGGCAGCTTTTTCCTTATTTCTTCAATACCCTCTTTTAGGATTCCTTTAGAGTACAGAAGTCTGTAAGCTTCATGTATATTGTTGATTAATTCGTTGCTGAATCCTCTTCTTCTTAATCCCACAATATTTATTCCGCAATATTTCGTCGGTTCTTTTCCGGCAATGATAAAAGGTGGTATGTCTTGGCTGAAACGGCATCCTCCCTGAATCATTACATAACTACCAATATGGCAGAATTGGTGGCATAAAACAACTGCACTAATAATGGCATAGTCGTCAACAACAACTTCTCCTGCAAACTTTGTTGAGTTTCCAATAATACATCCATTACCGATAACACAATCGTGAGCAACATGCATGTTTTCCATCAGCAAATTGTTTGAACCAACTTTTGTTGTCCCTTTAGATGCAGTGCCTCGTGATATAGTTACATTTTCACGTATACTATTGTTATCACCAACTTCACATGTCGTATCTTCACCTTTGAATTTAAGATCTTGTGGCTTTGTACTAATACTTGCACCGGGAAAGATTTCGTTATTATTTCCGATGCGTGCTCCGTAGTTAATCGTTACATTATTTTGTAATACGTTATTGTCGCCAATTACTGTATTTTTATCAATATAACAGAATGGGCCGATAATATTATTGTCACCAATTTTGGCTTCAGGATGTATGTATGCTAACGGACTTATATTATTCATGGCTAATATTTTAAAATAAGGCAGAAGTGAATCTGCCTTATGGGTTATTTATTTTTTACGATTTGAGCTGTGAAAGTGGCTTCTGATACGACTTTATCTCCTACAAATACATATCCCTTCATAGAAGATACACCATGGCGTACAGGAGCAAGAAGGTCAACTTTAAATAAAAGAGTATCTCCCGGTACAACTTTTTGTCTAAACTTCACATCGTCAATCTTCATGAAATATGTTGACCATCTTTCGGGCTCTTCCAAAGTGTTAAGAACAAGCAAACCACCGCACTGTGCCATAGCCTCAATTTGTAAAACGCCAGGCATAACGGGCTCTTGAGGAAAATGTCCCTGGAAGAAAGGTTCATTACTGGTGACATTTTTTACGCCAACGATACTGCTCGGTCCAAGAGCTATCACTTTATCAACGAGTTGCATGGGATAACGATGCGGAAGCAATTCGCGAATGCGGTTTACGTCCATAAGCGGTGCTTCATTGCAATTGTATATTGGAGCCTGTATTTCATGCTTACGGATTTCTTTTCGCATGAGGCGTGCAAACTTATTGTTGATTGTATGTCCTGGACGAGTGGCTATTATGCGGCCTTTAATAGGTTTGCCGATAAGTGCCATATCGCCTATTATGTCTAACAGCTTATGCCTTGTACATTCATTTTCCCATACTAGCGGTTTATGCTGAATGTATCCCAGTTTTGTTGCGTCAAGATGTGGTACATGTAAGAAATCTGCCAATTGATCAAGACGCTCCTGGGTTGTCTGTCTTTCATAAATCACAATAGCATTATCCATGTCGCCACCTTTAATAAGATTAGCTTTTAAGAGCGGTT
>NZ_HF986798.1:53276-89741 GCF_000431195.1 Prevotella sp. CAG:255
TTTTAAGAGCGGTTCGATGTCTCTTACAAAGACGAATGTACGGGCTGGAGCTATTTCTGTGGCAAAATCTTCAATTTTGTCAAGTGTTGCAAATTGACTATTTATGAATTTAGAGTCAAAAGAGCACATTGCGGTCAAGCTGAATTCTTCATCAGGCAGAATCGTAATGCATGAACCTGATTCTTTATCCTTTACCTCTATCTTGTGGCGTATAATATAGAAGTCTTTTGGAGCATTCTGTTCAACGATTCCAATTTCACGGATCTTCTCAATGTATTGTGCTGCTGAGCCATCTAAAATTGGAAATTCAGGACCATTTACCTGTATAAGGCAGTTGTCAATGCCTAAAGCATACAGAGCGGCAAGTCCATGTTCTACGGTTGATACTCTTACATCACCTTTCCCTAATACAGTTCCACGTTGGGTGTCAACGACATTTTCAGCAATGGCATCAATTATGGGTTGACCCTCAAGATCGATTCTTTGTATCTTATATCCGGTATTTTCATTTGCCGGATTAAAGGTGATTGTCAGATTTAATCCAGTATGAAGACCTTTTCCACACAGTGCAAAACTGCCTTTAAGTGTGTTCTGTTTTGACATTTCCATGATTTATTTATATGTCTCTTTTAATTTTTCAACTTCATGTTTTAACTCGTTGAGCTCTTTGTAAATTTCTGGTAGCCTGCGTGTTAATGCAATAGACTTAAAGTAAGCCTTTGGATCAGTCGGCGGCGTTCCGATGAGAGTCTCATTGCCTTTAAGGTTGCCTGGCACTCCAGACTGGGCACCAAGGAAAGTCTTATCACCAATTGTTGCATGTCCTGCAATGCCGACTTGACCTCCAAACATACAGCCTTTGCCAATTTTTGTACTACCTGCAACGCCTGTCTGAGCAGACATTACAGTATTTTCGCCCACTTCAACATTGTGAGCAATCTGTACAAGATTGTCAAGTTTTACACCTTTACGTATAATTGTTGTTCCCATCGTAGAACGGTCTACGCATGAGTTGGCTCCAATTTCAACGTTATCTTCAATAGTTACAATGCCAATTTGTGGTATTTTGTCATATCCATCAGTATTTGGAGCAAATCCAAAACCGTCTGCGCCAATGACAGTGCCGGCATGAATTGTAACATTATTGCCTAGCTTACACTCTTTGTAGATGGTGACATTAGGATATAAGATACATCCATTTCCAATTTTAACACCATCTTCAATAACCGTATGTGGATATATTTGTGTATTTTCACCGATAACAACGTTCTCGCCTATATATGCAAAAGCACCTACATAGCAATTGTCGCCAATTGTCGCTTTAGGTGATATGAAAGCCATTGAGCTTATGCCACTTTTTTTAGGAAGTGCAGCCTGATACATTTGCAGAAGTTTTGCAACGCATTCATAGGCATTCTTTACTCTAATCAAGGTGGCTTTGACTGGTTTTGTCAACTCAACGTCTTCGTTGACAAGCACAATACTTGATTGTGTTTCGTAAATATAGTGTGTGTATTTGGGATTTGAAAGGAATGATATAGCTCCTGTTTTTCCCTCTTCAATTTTGGCAAATGTATTTACTGTGGCATTTTCATCGCCTTCAACTTTGCCTTGGATAAAACTTGCTATTTGGTTTGCTGTAAATTCCATTGCAATTTAATTACATATTATCTGCAAAGATAAATAAATTTATTCAAAAACGTTGATAACATAAATAATATTTTCTGATTTTTTTTGAAAGTAATGCAATATTCAACAATTCTGAAGATTCAGAAATGTCTTTTGTTGTATTGTCTTTGAACAGTATAGTGATTTGGTCTTCATTAACATCGTACATATCTTTTTGTATTGTGTCAATGCTCATGAGATAGCCAGCTTCTTCTAAACTTATTTTGAACATGTCTGCAATTGTACGTTTCTTGCTTTCAGCATAGGCGTCGTCCAAAGGATTTTCGAAAATTTCAACTTTGAAGATATTGCGGTTTATGATATCTGTGGAAAGAATCGACAGCACTTTATCGTTGCTGTCTGTCCATACTTTAAGGGAACTTAGTATGTCGCTGTCGTCGAGTTTTGTGTAATACAGCTGGGCTTGTTTGTCATTTCTGAATGTCTCTGCATCGATGTCATTGTATAAAAAATATCTTAAACAGGGTGTTGCGAAAATTTCTTTGCCTTCATGTGCAAGTCTTTTTGCACGTAAGAGAGCGTTTACTAGTACTTTTTCGCTGGAGACGGTAGTTTTATGCAGATACACTTGCCAATACATCAGACGTCTTGCCATTAGATAATTTTCGATAGAATACAGCCCTTTTGAATTTACAACAAGATTATCATTGTGTACGTCAAGCATCTTTATTATTCTGGCACTGCCAATATTTCCTTCAGACACTCCCGTGTAAAAGCTGTCACGTCTGAGATAGTCTAGCCTGTCCATGTCAAGCTGGCTGCTTATCAGCTGATGCAGAAACTTTTTTGGATATTCATTCTTGAATATTTTGAGTGCTAAATTCAATTCTCCTTTCATTTCCTTGTTAATTTGTTCCATCATAAGCAAGGATATTTCTTCGTGGCTTATTCCGCTTATCAATGTATGCTCTAAGACATGAGAGAATGGGCCATGTCCAATGTCGTGCATTAGTATAGCAGCCTCAACAGCTTCAGCTTCACTGTCGAATATGTATATTCCTTTTTGGGTTAATGACGTAATGGCTTCGCTCATTAAATGGAATGCACCGATAGAATGCTGAAAGCGAGTGTGTTGTGCGGAAGGGTACACCATAGATGTAAGTCCAAGTTGCTTTATTCGTGTAAGCCTCTGCATTAGCGGATGCTCAACAATATCTAACAGAAGACCATGAGGTATCTTTATGAATCCGAAGATTGGGTCATTTATTATTTTACTGTCATTCATTTCGCTTGTTTTATATGTTGTACAACTTCAAAAGGTAAATAAGTAGTACTGGTGTTTTACATTATAGCTGAAATCTGATTCATGATATATGTTATAACAGCATGTGGCAAATGCAAATATACAGTTTATTTGTTTGATATACAATAAAATAGCTTGATGATGAAAGTTAACTGATGTTAAGGCCCGTATGAGATGGAATAAACTTTCTGTGAATAATATCTACCTATTAAATGCTGCTTTTATGATTGACAAAAGGAAAACAAAATAATGTATGGACTGTCAAAGTGTAATTTTTTAATGTGTCGGCTAATGTTATGTTTTAGCGGATAAAATGCGATGCTTGATTACTTTTATGCTAATACTTTATCTTCAAAACACATATATTTGCTTGTTCTTGGTTGGAAGTCATTGAGTTTTGTCGTCTATTTAACTGTATTTGTGTGGCTGATTGAATGTGTTTTGACATGTAAAATGCTGCATTCTATACTGTAATAGGTGGCATTTTAGATGTTTTTTAGACTGATATTGTGCTTAGAATTTATTGTTAACTGCTTTAACTGCTTGAAAATGAGAGGTTTTTCTGTTGAATGAGCAATAGTCGGATTTTATGGCTTTTTCAGAGTAGAATCAGTGTTCAATGGAAAAATAGCCTACTATTTGAAATCAGAAAGTCAAAATAAGTGCAAATTGTGTGACATTCTGACAGTGCTTATGTCTATGACTATATTTTATAAAAGAAAACCTCCGACATTTGCTTTAATGCCGGAGGATTTTTATACCTACTTTATTTTGTTTAATTCTATGGCCATTTCTTTTTGCAGGGCTTCAGCTTTAATTGCTGCAGCTTCAGCAAAATCGCTTCCGTTTGAGGCATAAATGATACCTCTGCTGCTGTTTACTAATAGTCCGCAGTCTTTGATTATTCCGTATTTGCATACTTCTTGTAGGCTTCCGCCTTGTGCTCCAACTCCAGGTACAAGTAAGAAGTGATTAGGAGCAACTTTACGTATGTCTTGGAACATTGAGCCCTGAGTGGCACCAACTACATACATCATGTTTTGCTCATCACCCCATGCCTGTGACTTACGTATGACTTTTTCAAAAAGTCTTTCGCCGTCTTGGTCGGCTGTCAGCTGAAAATCATGTGAACCTTTATTGCTTGTGAGCGCCAATAGAATAACCCATTTGCCTTCATAGTTGAGGAATGGTGTAACACTGTCTTCGCCCATGTAAGGCGCAACGGTCAATGAGTCGATATCATATTCTTCAAAGAATGTACGGGCATACATAGAGGATGTGTTTCCTATGTCGCCACGTTTTGCATCTGCTATTATGAAATGGTCAGGATAGTTTTCTTTGAGGTATTTTATCGTACGTTCAAATGATATCATTCCTTTTACACCCATGCATTCGTAGAAAGCCAAATTTGGCTTGTATGCAACACAATATTGTGCCGTTGCATCTATTATGGCTTTGTTGAAGTCGAATATAGGATCTTCGTTGTTCAGTAAACATTCCGGCACTTTTTTGATATCAGTGTCGAGTCCGACACACAGAAAAGATTGTTTGCTGAATATTTGGTCAACTAATTGTTTTCTGTTCATTTTTTCTGAATTTATGTTTTTATTTATTAAGTGAATTCTTTTATATGAAATGGCTGATGCTCAGGTTTTTGCAATTGCCAAGTCTTATATAAAACTTTTATTTCATATAAATAATCCACCCAAACATTAGGATTTATAGTTCAGCCTCTTTCATGCGTTCTGCATTTTCTTCTACAGTTAAGGCGTCTATCATATCTTGTATGTTTCCTGCCAGGAATCCGGACAGATCATGTGTTGTATAGCCGATTCTGTGGTCAGTTACACGTCCTTGCTGGAAGTTATATGTTCTGATCTTTGCACTTCTGTCACCAGTTGACACCAATGTCTTTCTGCGGCTAGCTATATCATCGATGTATTTCTGATGCTCTCTGTCGTAGATGAAAGTACGCAATCTTGAAAGTGCCCTTTCCTTATTCTTAGGCTGGTCTCGTGTTTCAGTACATTCAATAAGAATTTCTTCAACTTCACCGGTATTCGGATTTTTCCATGGATATCTAAGACGAACTCCAGACTCCACTTTGTTTACATTCTGTCCTCCGGCACCGGAACTTCTGAATGTGTCCCACTTAATGTCGCCTTCGTTGATGTTAACTTCAAATTTATCAGCTTCGGGCAATACAGCTACTGTTGCAGCGCTTGTGTGCATACGGCCCTGTGTTTCTGTGGCTGGTACACGTTGTACACGATGTACGCCAGATTCATATTTTAGTATTCCATATACATTGTCGCCGCTTACAGCAAAGTCTATTTCCTTATATCCGCCAACAGCTCCTTCACTTACGCTTGTTACAGACAGGGACCAGCCTTTTGAATCACAGTATTTTTTATACATTTGAAATAAATCGCCTGCAAACAGTGCTGCTTCGTCACCGCCCGTTCCGGCTCTAATTTCCATTTGGACGTTCTTGGCGTCTTCCGGATCCTTCGGTACTAAGGCAATTTTTATCTCCTCCTCAATTTTAGGCTGTAACTCTTCATTGGCTTGAAGTTCTTCACGGGCCATCTCTCTCAGGTCCGGATCACTTTCGTTGGCAAGAATATCTTTAGCCTCGTTTATTGAGTTTATGCAGGCAATATATCGTTTTCTGGCCTTCATTATCTCATCGAGGTCTTTATATTCTCGTGTAAGTCTTACGTATCTTTCCTGATCTGAAATGACAGAAGGGTCTGTTATCAATGTGGCAACCTCTTCATATCTGCTTTCAAGTCCTTCGAGCTTTTCTAAAATACTATTGTTTTCGGGCATATAATTAATAGTTAAATTCTCCAAATTCAGATTTAATGGTCAGACTCTTTTCTCCTTCTTCGATATGTCCGATAATCTGAGCGTCTATATTGAAACTCTTACTTATATTAATTACTTTTTCTGCAAATTCGGGTTTTACATATATCTCCATTCTGTGTCCCATATTGAACACTTTATACATTTCCTTCCAGTCAGTCTGACTTTCCTCTCTAATCATTCTGAAAAGAGGTGGAACCGGGAACATGTTGTCTTTGACAACCTTGCAATTGTCATTTACGAAGTGTAGCACTTTTGTTTGTGCACCGCCTGTACAATGTACCATACCATGTATTTCCGGACGTAATTCGTCAAGAATGCGTTTAATAACTGGTGCGTATGTACGGGTAGGAGAGAGGACTAGCTGACCTGCATTTACAGGTACATCTGCTAATTTGTCGTCCAGGTGATAATGACCACTATAAACAAGCTCGTCAGGAACTGCATGATCGTAACTTTCTGGATATTTTTCTGCAAGATATTTAGCAAACACGTCATGGCGTGCACTAGTCAGACCATTGCTGCCCATACCTCCGTTATAGCTTGTTTCGTATGTTGCCTGGCCAAATGAGGCAAGTCCGACAATGACATCGCCTGGTTGAATGTTGGCGTTGTTGATTACGTCGCTACGTTTCATTCTACATGTAACAGTAGAGTCGACGATAATTGTTCTTACTAAATCGCCAACATCAGCTGTTTCACCTCCTGTTGCATAAATTCCAATGCCCATTTCTCGCATGCTGGCTAAAAGTTCGTCAGTGCCATTAATAATAGCAGATATGACTTCTCCTGGTACCAGCATTTTATTTCGTCCGATTGTGCTTGAAACAAGTATGTTATCTACAGCTCCAACACAAAGCAGGTCGTCCGTATTCATAATTAGTGCATCTTGTGCAATGCCTTTCCATACACTTAAGTCACCGGTCTCTTTCCAATACATATAAGCCAATGACGACTTAGTACCTGCGCCATCTGCATGCATAATATTACAATATTCAGGATCGCCTCCTAGAATGTCTGGTATTATTTTACAAAATGCCTGTGGAAAGATACCCTTATCTATGTTCTTTATTGCGTTGTGTACATCTTCTTTTGCTGCAGAAACACCACGCATCATGTAGCGGTTGTGTAAATCCATTTTAAATATATTTTTATGTATATGGAACAAAAATTACGTCTTATTCTTTATTATGCCAAAATTCCCAACTTGCAAATGCCTGTAATAAAAGCATTTCTAATCCATTTTTTACAGTGGCACCATGTTGGGCTCCTTTTTTCATGAAAAGAGTTTCATCGGGATTATAGAGCAAGTCATAAAGGATGTTCTTGCTTGTCATTGCCTCATATGGCAATTGAGGACACTCGTCTATATGCGGATACATTCCGCATGGAGTGCAATTAACAATAACATTGTACTCCTGAATTATGTCAGGGGTGATTTGTGAATATTGTATCGTTCCAGGACGTTCAAATCTGCTTACGAATACTGTTTCAAGACCTAGTGATTTTAAACCGAAGTTTACAGCTTTAGATGCCCCTCCTGTTCCTAATATTAATGCTTTTTTATGAAATCTTTCAAGCAAGGGCTCAATGCTTTTTGTAAAACCAATGACATCGCTGTTAAAGCCTTTCAGATAAGTATCATTACCTTTGTGGTCAACGCGTATAACATTTACTGCTCCTATAGCTCTTGCTTCGGGGCTTATGGAGTCAAGATAACTGATAACTTTTTCTTTATATGGTATTGTGACATTAAGGCCTTTCAGTTCCGGGTTAGAAGCTAAAATTTCCGGAAGGGAGTCGAGTGTCGGAATCTCAAAGTTGATATATTCAGCATTAATTCCTTCATTTTCAAATTTTTCGTTGAAATAACTTTTTGAAAATGAATGACCTAATGGGTAACCTATTAATCCATATTTATCCATAGACTTATATTTATTTAGTTGCAAAATAACAAGTGCAAATGCCGAAGGTTAAACGTTTGAATGTAGCTTCAGTAAACCCGGCTTTTTTTATGATATCTGTCATCACTTCACCTTGTGGAAATGCTTCTATTGTTGTTGTTAAATAACGATACGCATTTTTGTCTTTAGAAACAAGCTTTCCATATAGCGGTAGTACGGAATGAGAGTATATCCAAAATAATTGCTTCATAGGGAAACTTACTGGCTGGCTAAGCTCTAGAATACTTACGTGTCCTCCCTTTTTCAATACTCTGCACATCTCCTTTAAACTAGCATCAAGATTTTGAAAATTTCTGATTCCAAATGCGGTTATTATTGCGTCGAATGTATTGTCTGCGTAAGAGAGATGTTCGCAGTCTTCCTTTTCAAAGCTTATGATTTCGCTCAGTCTCTCATTCTTAACTTTCTCTTGACCAATACGCATCATGCCTTCTGATATATCAATGCCAATGACCTTTTCAGGGGATAACTCCTTGGCTGATTTTATCGCAAAATCACCTGTCCCTGTCGCAACATCTAGTATTTTAAGAGGTTTAAAGGGCTTAAGCTGTTTTATGGCCGTATTTCTCCAAAGATAGTCAATGCCAAGTGACAGCCTGTGATTAAGCAGATCATACGAATGAGCTATGGTATCAAACATTGTTTCAACCTGCTTGCTCTTTTCTTCCCCGTTATTATATGGCGTTATACGTTCCTGTTTGTAGGTCATTTTTATCTGATTTATAAAAAGGCATGATGCTATAGAGGTATTTTGTCAATATGAATTATTATCTGTTTTTCAGATAATTCTTCACATTGTTTTCGATTCGTGCTGCAATATCACCATCTTCAGCAGCTTTGTCGAATTTATCACCGGTAATGTTCTCGAACAATTCAATGTAGCGTTCGCTTACACTTTCGGCATATTCGTCTGTTATTTCTGGCATTGTCTGTCCGGGCTCATTCATGAAGTTGTGTTCAATAAGCCATTGACGTACAAATTCTTTAGACAATTGGCGTTGCGGCTCACCTTTCTCAAATTTCTCCTCATAACCGTCTGCATAGAAATAACGGCTGCTGTCTGGAGTATGTACTTCGTCAATAAGATAAACTTTACCGTCTCTTTTTCCAAATTCGTATTTAGTATCAACGAGGATAAGGCCATGTTCTGCTGCAATTTCTTGTCCGCGTGCAAAAATCTTACGTGTATAGTCCTCCATTACCTCGTAATCTTCTTTACTTACAATGCCTTGAGCGATTATTTCTTCTTTGGAAATATTCATGTCATGACCTTCGTCAGCCTTTGTTGTAGGTGTTATTATTGGTTCGGGGAAACGCTGATTCTCTTTCATTCCATCGGGCAGTTTAACACCACAAATTTCACGACATCCCTTTTGATACTCACGCCATGCCGAACCTGTCAGAATTGAACGTATAATCATTTCAACGCGGAATCCTTCGCATTTCAGACCAACTGTAACCATTGGATCGGGAGTGGCAAGTTTCCAGTTTGGACAAATGTCCTTTGTCTGATCCAGAAATTTTGATGCAATCTGGTTAAGAACCTGACCCTTAAAAGGTATTCCTTTAGGCAGAATAACGTCGAAAGCTGAAATTCTGTCTGTGGCAATCATTACGATAATGTCGTCGTTAATGTTGTAAACATCGCGTACCTTACCATGATATACGCTTTTTTGTCCATCAAAATGGAAATCTGTTCTTGTAAGTGCTTTCATTCTTGTTGATTTATTGTAAAACCTTTTCTACTTGTTCTTTATTTCTTTATCTCTTTCATATGCATTGACTATTCGTGTGACAAGCTTATGTCTTACGATATCCTTTTCATTCATATTTATAAAAGAGATTCCTTCAATGCCATTTAATACACGTATAGCTTCTCGTAGCCCACTAGTCGTTCCATGCGGTAAGTCAACCTGAGTAAGGTCGCCTGTTATGATCATTTTTGCATTCCATCCAAGTCGGGTTAAAAACATACGTATTTGAGCTGATGTTGTATTTTGTGCCTCGTCGAGAATTATTACAGCATCACTGAGTGTTCGTCCACGCATAAATGCCAATGGTGCAATCTGGATGATATGTTTCTCAATCATGTCCTGTAATTTAACTGCAGGAATCATGTCTTCAAGTGCATCATAAAGAGGCTGCAGATATGGGTCGATTTTGTCTTTCATGTCACCTGGCAGAAAGCCTAACTTTTCTCCAGCCTCAACAGCCGGACGACTTAATATTATTTTTTTTGTCGCTTTCTCTTTGAGGGCTTTTACAGCAAGAGCTATACTTAAATATGTTTTGCCCGTGCCGGCAGGACCGACTGCGAACAGCATGTCATTGTTGTTGTACGCATCAATCAGTTTCTGCTGATTGGCACTTCTGCTTTTTATTGGTTTTCCAGAGATGTTATATACTACAACATCACTCGAAGTATCATCGTTAATCTTCCCGCCCTTAATTATGTTGATTAAATTATCTTCATTAATCGAGTTGTATTTTAAGACGTGCTTGCGTATTTTCTCAATGTTTTCTTCAAAGTTTGCCATTTGCTCTTCGTCTCCTAATACGCGTAGGACATTATCACGTGCAACTATCCTGAGCTTTGGGTATAGTGCCTTGATTATTTGCAAATGCGTATTGTTGACTCCGTATAATATTACAGGGTCAATATCCTCAAGTACAATGTGCTTCTCGATCAATTTTATTCGAATTTAATATTATTGTGCAAAATTACAGAAACTTTTTCAATATATCATCGTTTTTCTTATCTTTTTTCTATTCTCGGGCTGATAGCGTATAGGTGTGAGAATGTTATGATTGTATCGCTATGTTGTATTTATTGATAAAAGGCTTTTGTCATATAGGGGATAGATTTCATTTAAATTTGTTTTTTCTCTCCATATGTCTTAGTGATATAATCTTGAATGGATGCCATGGCCATGGCATTGATATGAGTTGAAGATATATTTAAAAGTCTATGTATTTTGTTTGTTGCAAGAAATATTTTGTTTTGATGATATTGTTTTTAATTGGATTTTCCAATAAAAAATGTTGCTATTTTGTCATGGATAAAATTATGTTAATTGTTGACGTCCTTTCTGTATGCAATAAACATATTTATTTTGTATTTACATATACTTACATTATCTTTGCATCGTTTTATTTAAATTTAAATTATGTATATTATTGGACAGTTTTATCAGCGTGCAGTCTCGTTTGGCTTATGCCTCGTCTCGTTTTGTTGTTTATCTTATGGTAATAATGATAGTTATTCTCTCAGATTTGCGGATAAGGAGGAAGCAAATAATGTGTTGGCTGTTTCTAAGGGTTATGTAGAACGTCTTGGGAAATTTGACTTGGAGGCTCGTGTGGGTAAAAAGAATGCTACTCATGACGATATGGTAGACATGATAAGACGAGAGACTAGAGATTTTACAGATACAGAAAAAGATTCTGTTGTTAAAGCTTTTGCAATATTGGATGATGCTATTGCTCGAAAGGGCTTGAAGCTTCCTATCCCTCAAGAAGTACTGCTTATAAAAACAACGATGAAAGAGGAGGGAGGTGCAGCAGCGTATACTCGAGGCGAAGTAGTCTGTTTAGGTGAAGGTCTTTTGAAAAAAGTTAATACCAAAAGGCTTGCTAAGCTGTTGGCTCATGAGTTGTTTCATGTGATGACACGAAATAATATTGATTTTAGGAAGTCAATGTATAAAATAATAGGATTCAGTATATTGAATAAAGAAATAAAGTTTTCTGATGATGTGACCGAACGATTTATATCTAATCCGGATGTGAATCATTATGATAGCTATGCCATGTTAAGTGTCGGTGGAAAACAACAGCCATGCACAATGGTTATTTGTTCTGATCGTGATTATGCCGGAGGATCTTTTTTTGATTATGTGCACATCGGATTGGTTCCGCTTGACGATAAATTTTCTCCGGTAATGAAGGATGGAAAGATGTTGATGTATAAATTGGATGATGCATCCGATTTTTATGATAAGGTAGGAAGAAATACAGGGTATGTTATAAATCCGGAAGAATGTTTGGCAGATAACTTCTCGATAGCCTTGTGTGGAGATGTTAAAGAATTGCCAAATCCGGAAATTATCAATGAAATTGTTTCAACAATTCGAAATTTTAATGTTGATTGATACAAAAAGATGTGAGTCTTTTTTTTGTTTCTATGTTGAATAAATAAAGAACGTATGAAAATAACAAAAAATAGGTATTTGATGAGTTTTGTGGCCATAGTTTTGATTTTGGCTATGATACGTCTGATTTTTCCTGATGTCGCAAAAGATAAAAATGTAAATAGGCCTGTTGTCGTGAATGATGCTTTAAATGATTCTAGCATTAACACTTTGGGTAAAAAGGATAGTGTAGGTGATGGGGAGCACGTGGTTTTTTCAATATTTAAGTTGACGTCTTTCTATAATGCAGAAGGAACACAGGTACGTAATCGTATAAATAGTGTGCCTGGTTTTAGTCGTACATTCCCTGACAATAATGACGTGCAGCTAGTTTCTGCCAATAAGTATGGAGTAAAACCTGTTGAAAATAGAGAAGATGCAGAAAATAGAAAAAAAGAACTTGTTTTTGTTGGTGCAAATCCTTATTATTTTATAGATCCTTTGCGCAGTAGTATTCCGTATTTGGTTCCACGCGCAGCTGTCCTACTCAATGATATTGGTAGGGCGTATTATGATAGCCTAAGAATAAAAAATATACCATTGCATCAAATAATTGTAACTAGTGTTCTCCGGTCAAAAGAAGATGTGATGAAACTTCGGAATTACAATGGAAATGCAACGGAAAATTCATGTCATTTGTATGGTACAACTTTTGATGTATGTTATAATCGCTATAAAACTATTAATAAACTAGATGGAAGCAAAGGCCGAATGGTAAGAAATGATACGCTTAAGTGGGTGTTAAGTGAGGTCTTGCGTGATATGCGTGAGAATAATCGGTGTTATGTTAAGTATGAGGTTAAACAGGGGTGCTTCCATATTACAGTTAGATAATGCTTAAAATTTGACTCCATAAAGGAGCGTTTATAATATATAATAAGGTGTAAAAAAGTTTTTTTGAATTAAATGAAAAAAAACTCCAGAAAAATTTGCAGGGATAAAAATAAATGCATACCTTTGCATCGCATTTGAGCGAGAATGCTTCGGTACAATAAACCGGAAAGGAAGTTTGGGTGAGTGGCTAAAATTTGCAGGAACAAAAAAAATGCTTACCTTTGCAACCGCATTTGAGCGATAATGCTTCGGTACAATAAACCGGAAAGGAAGTTTGGGTGAGTGGCTGAAACCAGCAGTTTGCTAAACTGCCGTGCGAGTTTATCGTACCGGGGGTTCGAATCCCCCAGCTTCCGCTGTGATTTAAGGTGGATTCATCTAATGGTTAGGATACAAGATTCTCAATCTTGGCATAGGGGTTCGATTCCCCTATCCACTACGAAAGTTTAAATGCATTTGAAAGGAAGAGACATTATGATTGTTTTCTTCCTTTTATTTTTTTGTAAAAATCCCTTTGGAAATTTATAAAATTGTGTTTAATCGTTAGTTTAAGTTGGTCGTAGAAATCTTGTTGGATATCTGTGTGCTTGTGCAATCCTAAAGAGAAAGACTTTTGTCCGTTGTTTCATGAAGATTTGCTTTGAAAAGTTTGGCTTTAGCATCAAATTATTTTGATGGCGTATTGGGGCAGTAGGAATTTGATGGGGATATCCGTAGAGCTTTGCGATTTTAAAGAGGAAAAACTTTTTATCTGTCACTCCATGAAGATTAGCTCTGAAGAGTTTGATTTTAGCATTGAATGATTCAGCAGCTGTATTCGTGGAACGATTGTTATAAAATTTCAATATTTCATCATTATACTCATAAGAGAAAGGTTGCCTTTTCCTGATATGTTTTGGTTTGAATATATTGATTAAAATTAATGTGTGTATTTGTTGTCTGCAATAGTACTCGCTATTGGTCGGCTAAATGCAAATGTAAGTTTGTCGTTTGGAGAAAAATGAAAGGACACATAAAAATGCGCCCTTTCATTTTTTCCTTCTATCTGATTTCAGATGAAATTGCTTTGTTATATGTGATAGTCTTTGTTTGTTCTTTATTGCCTGTCGTGTTGGGTGATAAATTCTTCTGCGCGCTTTAAGTCTTCGGGAGTATCAATTCCTATGGTTTCAACGCGGGTAATGCCTACTTTTATGCGGTATCCATTTTGAAGCCATCTGAGTTGTTCCAAACTTTCAGCAAGCTCTAGGCTTGATTGTGGTAATTTTGTTATTTCTGACAAGACATTAGCCCTGTATGCATAAAGTCCAATATGCTTTAAATATGTGAATTTGTTTATCCAATTTGATTTTTCTTCTCCGCGTATATAGGGTATTATATTCCTGCTAAAATACATGGCAAAGCCATTGTTGTCGCAAATGAGTTTTGGGGAATTGGGATTCTCTAAATCGTTTATAGAGTCTTTTTCAGTAAATGGCCTGCCTAAAGTCGCAATCATAGTTTCTGGGTCATCGAAACATCTGCGTATTGTTTCTATTTGGGTCTTGTGGATAAATGGCTCATCACCTTGGATGTTGATTATGACGTCAAATTTTTTTTCTATAATATTTACTGCTTCTTCTATTCTGTCAGTCCCACTTTTGTGATTAGGGGATGTCATAATAGCATTTCCTCCAAAGCTTTCCACCGCGTCCTTAATCCTTTCGTCGTCAGTGGCGACGTATACGTCGTCAAGCACTTTTGAAACTTTTTCGTAAACATGTTGAATTACGGGTTTTCCGCCTAAAATGGCTAACGGTTTTCCGGGAAAGCGTGTTGACGAATATCTTGCTGGTATGATTCCTACAAAGTTCATAGTATTTCTGTTTTAATATTTTTGCAAAGATACTAATATTTATCAATAAATATATTCGTAAAACCGATTTTAAAAAAATAATTTTGCAGTATGGTTATTTTTTATTACTTTTGGTGATAAATTTAAAAAGAAAAATCGTGAAGAACTATATATTGCTTTTATTTTGTGCTGCTTTGCCTCTAATATGTAGTGCGCAAAAGATAACATTAGGCTCATGTGAGACTAAAGATGGTGGAACATACCAGGGTGAAATGGCTTCAGGGAAACCTCACGGGAAAGGTAAAACTGTTTATAAAAACGGGGATACTTATGAAGGTGAATACGTGAAAGGAAAGCGTCAAGGATATGGAGTTTATACTTTTTCTGATGGGGAGAAGTATGAAGGAGAATGGTTCCAAGATCAGCAACACGGTAGAGGGACATATCATTTTATGAATAATAACAAATATGTTGGACTATGGTTTCGTGATTATCAGCAGGGTCATGGCGTAATGTGGTATTACAACGGTGACAAATATGACGGCGATTGGTATCAAGATAAACGTACCGGAAAAGGAACATACACTTATAGCGGTGGTGCCTATTATACTGGTGAATGGAAAGATGACAAGAAAACGGGTAAAGGATTCTTTGATTGGGGCGATGGGACAACATATGATGGTATGTGGCTAGATAATTTGCGCTCAGGAAAAGGAACCAATCATTATGCTGATGGAGATGTATATATCGGTGATTGGCTAGATGATGTTCAAAATGGGAAAGGTATATATAAGTTCCAAAATGGCGATATGTACGAGGGTGATTATGTTAGAGGAAAACGTACGGGTGAAGGTATTTTTACTTTTGCTAATGGCGATAAATATACTGGACATTTTACAGAAGGAGATAAGGACGGCCATGGAGTCTTACGTTGGAAAAACGGTGATGTATATAATGGATATTGGAAGGCTGACAAACAAAACGGTCTAGGTAAGTTAACGAAAAAAAATGGAGATGTCTTTGAAGGTAATTTTAAAGACGGCGTTTTTGATGGTGAAATTATAATACATTTCTCAGACGGAAGTAAATTCAAGGGTATTTATCGTCGCGGTAAAAGAAATGGTCGAGCTTTAGAGGTCGATAAGGACGGACGACGTTTTGAAGGCTCTTATAAAGATGATAAGCGTGATGGTAAATATGTTGAGAAAGACAAAAATGGTAACATCGTTTCTCAGGGTATGTATATTTTAGGAAATAAGGTTCAATAATTAATTAAAATAATATTTATGGTTATAGATACATTGGAAAATTTAGAGAAATATGTTTCTTTAAATCCATTATTTAATGATGTAGTTGATTTTTTGAAATCAAATGATTTAAATAAATTAAGTGAAGGAAAACATCTGATTAAAGGCACAGATTTATTCGTAAATATACAAGTGGCAAAAGGTAAATCATGTGAAAGTGCTTTGCTGGAAACTCATAAGAAAATGATTGATATCCAGATACCTTTAAGTACGTCAGAGACGTATGGATATACTCCATTAAAGGATTTGCTTGAAGCAGAATATAATGAAGAAAAAGATATAACAAAATATGAAGGAGCTGCTGCTACGTACGTTACCTGTAAGCCCGGCGAGTTTGCTATATTTTTCCCTCAAGACGGTCATGCTCCTTGTATTTCTGAACAGGCAGAAATAAAGAAGGCCATATTTAAAGTCTTAGCATAATTTTGCTGAGAGTATCAAACGATAATGTTATTATAAAAAGTTTTTAAGGAGGTATCATGGTTACCAGAAAAGCCAAATCATTAAATAATAAGGCTAAAACGGATAGTAAAGCGGCAAATGAGCCGAAACATATTGGCTTAGTTGTTAATGATGGTTATCTCGCGCCTTATGAAGATGCCATAAGAGGGCGGCATGATCATGCCTTGTGGAAATTAGGCCAGCTGACTCGTAATGGTAAAATATCATTAGAGGATTTTGCCAGTGGGTACGATTATTATGGCTTGCATAAATTATCAAGAGGCTGGGTCTTTAGAGAGTGGGCACCTAATGCGACAGAAATTTATCTTGTCGGCGATTTCAATAATTGGCAAGAGACAGAAAAGTATAAAGCCAAGCGTATAGAAGGAACCGGAAACTGGGAATTGAAAATCTCAGAGAAAGGTATGAAGCATGGCGATTTATACAAAATGCATGTTTATTGGAATGGCGGGTCTGGAGAACGTATCCCGGCATGGTCTCAGCGAGTTGTGCAGGATGAAGAAACAAAGATATTCTCAGCCCAAGTCTGGAATCCTGAAAAGCCTTATGTGTGGAGGAAAAAGAAGTTTAAACCAAATAAGAGTCCGCTTCTGATATATGAGTGCCATATAGGAATGTCGCAAGATGCGGAAAAGGTTGGTACTTATACTGAATTTAAGGAGAATGTGTTGCCGAGAATAATTGAGGATGGTTATAATTGTATACAAATTATGGCAATACAAGAGCATCCTTATTATGGTTCTTTCGGTTATCATGTAAGTAGTTTCTTTGCTGCTTCAAGCAGATTTGGTACTCCTGAAGAACTAAAGTCCCTTATTGATGAAGCTCATCGCAATGGCATTGCAGTGATTATGGATATTGTTCATAGTCATGCTGTTAAGAATGAAGTTGAGGGATTGGGTAATTTAGCAGGTGATCCTAACCAATATTTTTATCCAGGTGACAGGCATGAGCATCCCGCATGGGATAGCTTGTGTTTTGACTATGGTAAGGATGAGGTTATGCATTTCTTGTTGAGCAATTGTAAATATTGGCTTAAGGAATTCCATTTTGACGGCTTCCGTTTTGACGGCGTTACTTCCATGCTTTACTATAGTCATGGTTTAGGAGAGGCTTTCTGTAATTATGGTGATTATTTCAACGGGCATGAAGATGATAATGCAATATGTTATCTTACTATTGCTAATAAACTAATTCATGAAATTAATCCTAATGCTATAACAATTGCAGAGGAAGTAAGCGGTATGCCGGGGCTTGCAGCTAAGTTTGAGGATGGCGGATACGGCTTTGACTATAGGATGGCAATGAATATTCCTGACTATTGGATAAAGACGATAAAGGAGCAAAGTGACGAAAACTGGAAGCCTAGCAGTATTTTCTGGGAAGTAAAGAACAGGCGTCCGGATGAAAAGACTATAAGTTATTGTGAAAGTCACGATCAGGCTTTGGTAGGTGACAAAACAATTGTTTTCCGTCTTATTGATGCGGATATGTATTGGCATTTCAAAAAAGGCGACGAAAATGAGGTCGTTCATCGTGGAATAGCTTTGCATAAAATGATACGTTTAGTAACTGCTGCTGCAATTAATGGCGGATACCTTAACTTTATGGGAAATGAGTTTGGGCATCCTGAATGGATAGACTTTCCTAGAGAGGGTAATGGTTGGAGCTACAAATACGCAAGAAGACAATGGAATTTGGTAGACAATAAAGATTTGTGCTATCATTATCTGGGTGATTTTGACCGTGAAATGCTTAGCGTTATCAAGAGTGTGCGTAATTTCCAACGGACGAACGTACAGGAGATTTGGCATAATGATGGTGACCAGATATTGGCTTTTATGCGTGGCGATTTGATATTTGTGTTTAATTTTAATCCTACACGATCCTTTACTGATTACGGATTCTTGGTTCCTACAGGATCTTATGATGTTGTATTGAATACTGACGCTAAAAAGTTTGGTGGAAATGGACTTGCTGATGACAGTATGACTCATATGACAAACTTTGATCCTCTTTATGTAAAAGATCATAAGGAATGGTTAAAACTTTATATCCCTGCTCGGTCAGCCGTGGTCTTAAAGAAAAATTAATATGACACAAGAAGTCAAGACAAACAATAGCACATTAGTTAATTCTGTATGTGCTATTGTTTTCATATTATTTACTTTTGTATATTTATATTTCTTCCAGTCTGATATTATTGCTATGGAGCAACATGTCTTGTCTGGAGGCATTACTCATTACAACAAAACCATAGGTGCGGTATTGCTTACAGTGGTACTGTTTCTTGTCAAACTTGGCGTGAGTAAGTTAACGAGGTTTGATGGATGGATTAATATTCTGAATTATTTGCCATCATTAATGTTTCTCGCTGTTTTGACATCCGGGAATCAGGATTTCGATGTTAGTTTATTTCCAACCAATGTTATAGTAATCGTATGCATTGTTATAATATTGTATGCAATTTTTGCTGTTTTGTCTAGACAGAAGTCAATATTCTATATTGATACGTCTTATACAGGAAGTTTGACCGGAGGATTGTGGAAGAGTCTTTTGGCTTTGTCTGCTATGTTGTTGATGGTATGTGCTTTGGGAAATACAAATGAGATTTTTCATTATCGTTTAAGGATAGAGCATTTATTAGAGTCAAATGATTATGATGATGCTTTGAGCGTAGGCGAGAAGTCTGATGATACGGATCCTGATTTAACTATGTTGAGAATTTACGCTTTGTCGCGTACAAAGCAATTGGGTGAACGTTTGTTTGAGTATCCTATACCTATAGGTGGTTCTGATATATTATTGCCTGATGGGGTGAATGTCAAATGTATGATGTTTCCTGAAACAGAGATATTCAAGCAGCTTGGTATACGAAAGATGGGAAAGATGAAGCCTCTTGAGTATCTGTTGTATCTGGAAAATCATGGTCTGGCAATGAAGTCTGTAACAGACTATATATTATGTGGTTATTTGTTAGATAAAAATTTAGATGGATTTGTGAACATAATTAAAAACAAATATAATCTAAGCTCACCTGCTTTGCCAAAGCATTATAGAGAAGCGCTCACATTGTATACACATTTAAGGTCGAATCCTGTTTTGGTCTTTCATAGCGAGATAATGGATGCTGACTATGCGGATTTTCAAAAACTTGAAGAAAAGTACAATAACAAGTCAGAGCGTTTTTCTTATGTTAAAGACACTTATGGAGAAACATATTGGTTTTATTACTTTTACCAATAAATTTCACTTGGAGTAGATGACCATCGTAAATGAAAACAGAAGGATACAGCATAAAATGTATCCTTCTGTTTTTTGTTTATATAATTATTTAGTTTTAATTTTTCGTTATAATAACTTTTATGCTGTCTGCTTGAAGTCTTGCCTTTAGCCAATCTGTGATTTTGCTCCTTTCGAGTTCTTTCATATTGGCTTTTGCTTTAACGCCAATAACGGCCAATGTGTAATGTTTAACCTTTAATGAATCTGTGTTTACATAACTGGCATTAGACAGGCTTATGTCGTCAACGTTGTCGAATAATGACTTAATTTCCTTTGCTACTGCAGGTGCCATAATGTCATATTTTGTATATTGGTCAAGGCTTTTCTGAAGTTCAGATATTTTTGCTGTTTCTTCACGAACCATATCTGAGTAGTTATCGTTAGATGTTCGCATATTTGTCAGTCTGTTGTTGAGCATCATTAATGATGTTGACTCAGAGCCTTGTATTACCTCAAGTTTATACTGCCGGATATTATAATTCTGCATTTCTTTCTCAGCTTTTGCAATAGCACTGTCTGACAGTTCCTTTCCTACGGCGACAACACGTAATGTGAGACTGTCGTTGTTGGCTTCATATGAAATAATCCTTGTGCCAGTACTGTCTAATTGTTCTTTTACAAATTTGCTGAGATTGCTTTTAAATACACTTGTTTTTACAATACTGTATGTCATGAAGCCTGCCGGTATCATTGTGGCAACTACAATGATAATAATGTATTTCTTTACTGTAGTTTGTCTTTCATGGTCGACAAATTGTTTTTCCTTGAATTTAAGCATTCTTACGCCAATATATGTGGCGAGGGCAATGAATACCGTATTAATAAAAAACAGATAGAAAGCGCCAAGAAAATAGAAAATGTTACCTGTGGCTATTCCAAAGCCGGCTGTGCAGAGCGGCGGCATCAAGGCTGTAGCAATTGCGACTCCTGGCAGCACATTTCCTTTCCCCTTTGTGGCCAGGGCTACAATGCCGGCTGCACCACCGCATAATGCTATAAGTACATCGTATAGTGTGGGGGATGTGCGGGCCAAGAGCTCCGACTGGGCTTCGTCAAGTGGTGTCAGTAAGAAATAAAGTGTTGCTGTACATACACTTATTATTGTTGCCACGAGATAGTTCTTAAGTGACCGCTTTAGTAATTCAAAATCGTTTATACCAACCGCTAATCCCATTCCAATTATAGGTCCCATAAGTGGTGATATCAGCATGGCGCCGATTATTACTGCGGTAGAATTCACGTTGAGGCCCAATGATGCTATGAATATTGCAAAAACCAGAACCCACAGATTGGCCCCGTGAAATGATACTCCATTACTTATGGCCTTGATTGTATTTTCTTCATCCTCTTTGTCGGGCATGGCATTAAAATACTTTTTTAAAAAAGCCATGATGCTTACAGACATCTTTTTTACGAATGATGTTTGTGAATCAGTCAGTTTTTCTTTTGTCATATTTTAAGAGATTTAAGTTTTAACTATTATAGTGTTTTGGTTGTATACGTAAACAAAGTTAAGTATTTTTATCCAATTATAGATGCTTTTTGTGAATAAATGTATAATTGTGTCTAATATTTTTTATTATGTAATATCGTTTACAGTTTGCATGCCAAAGGCTGAAGTGGAGAGATTGTTGTATTTTGGCATTATATTATAAATAATTTGCTGTCAGTGTGCAGTAAAATAATATTACAATATTAAATTGAAAAATAGATATTTTCTTGATGTCACACAGCATGAATCATGCTGAATGTTATAGCTTTTGCGGTGAAAGTAGTTATTATGTTTTATAAAACCAATGCTTTTAATCAATAAAAGCATTGGTTTTGGAGACAAATTCTTATGGTTTTGTCTCCAAAAACATGCGTATTTTAGCTGGATTTTATATGTAAGACATTATCTTGAATTGCATTATTGATATAATAATTCAGTTTAAGGTGTTGATTATGAGTCGATTACGCTTTTGTTGCGTTTTTGAGATTATTTTCTCAAATTCTTGATCTTTTATGGAAATACTTTACGCATAAAGCCTTAAATTTCTGAATTTTGTAAAGAAAGATGAAAGTGTGCAATTAATTTGTTCGCATTTTAGCGATAAGGTTATTGTTGATTATATTTGTTGTTTTTACCCCAAAGTTGTCCTTGGTATATATTGTTCTTCTTTAGATAGTTGACAAACTTATTTGTAAATTCGTAATTTTTTAATCCCCAGTCTGGCGCTATCAGCAAATCTTTAGGAGATTGTGATGTGAATCTGTCTATTATTATATTACTTCGAAGATGTTGTATATATTTTGCAAGCAATTCTATGTATTCGTCTACGTCATAGGTGTGGATTCCTCCTTGGTAGTATTCGTTTTCAAGTTTTGTTCCCCGTATTATCTGCAACTGATGTATTTTTATTATGTTTAAGCTTGTTTGGGATATAAGTGATGCTTGTTTTATATTTTCATTTGTATCCTCTCCAGGAAGTCCTAATATTATATGCCCTCCGGTTATTATGCCTCTTGAAGTCGTTTCCTCAATTGCATTTCTTGAACATTCAAAAGTGTGTCCTCTGTTTATGCGTTTAAGTGTATCGTTGTTGGCTGATTCAATGCCGTATTCAACAATAACAAACGTTTGCCGTGAAAGGCTTTGAAGGTAATCAAGTATTTCGCTGTTAATACAGTCTGGTCGAGTGCCAATAACAATGCCTACGATATCCTCTGTATTTAGTGCTTCTTCATACAACCTTTTAAGCTGCTCTATATTCCCATACGTGTTTGTGTATGCCTGAAAGTATGCCAAATAGCGCATTTCGGGATATTTGTTGCGAAAAAACATCTTTCCTTTTTCAAGCTGCTCCTTAATAGTTTTGTTCTTGTCGCAATAAGCAGGATTGAATGTGCTGTTGTTGCAAAAGGCACATCCGCCGTAACTGATTCTGCCATCCCGGTTGGGGCATGAGAAGCCTGCATCAACAGAAATCTTTTGTATTTTGAACGGGAAAATAGATCTTATCCAGCTGCCAAAATCATTATAAGGTAATGTCGTTTTTTTATTTAAATCTTGCATTGTATAATTACGCTTAAATTTTTGCCATACGGCATTAATATCTTTTAAATCAATTGAGATGCAAATGTAGTGAAAATTATGTATCTTTGTGCTCAAAATAATTTATAAAATACAATGAAAAGACTTTTTATTATGTGTGCGGCTTTATTGTTTGCTGCTAGTAATATGATTTCTGGAAATCTGCTTTCTTTAAAAGATGTTGCAGGCAAAACTTTTGCTGCTGAATATCTTAGTGCTGTCAGCCCCATGTCCGACGGAGACTGCTATGCTATGATAAGCAAGGACGGGAAGAGAATAATAAAATATTCTTATAAGACTGGAAAGCAAGTAAGTGTGTTGTTTGACGTAAACAATACTGTCGGTGAAAAAATTGACAAGCTTGAAAATTATATAATGAGCCCTGACGGGAAGAAGATGTTGGTTCAGACTAACTCTAAGAAGATTTATCGCAGGTCTTATACAGCTGATTATTATATTTATAATATTGCAGACCGTAAGTTGGAAAAACTTTCGGATAACGGCCAGCAGCAGTCGCCTGTATGGTCGCCGGATGGAATGAAAGTAGCTTTTGTACGTGACAATAATATTTATCTTGTTAAGCTGCTTTATGGCAATTCGGAGAGTCAGGTTACTAAAGACGGCAAGCGTAATGAGGTTATTAATGGAGTGCCGGATTGGGTTTATGAAGAAGAGTTCGGATTTAATTCTGCACTTACATTTAATGCCGACGGAAGTATGCTTTGCTGGATTCGTTTTGATGAAAAGGATGTGCCTACATATTCTTTACAAATGTTTAAAGGGCTTGAGCCGGAAATGACAGAGTATTCAGAGTATCCAGGACTATATTCGTATAAATATCCAAAAGCAGGCCAGAAAAATTCAACTGTTTCTGTTCTGAGCTATGATATTCAGTCGCGTCAGACACGCACCATGCAGCTGCAGATGGACAAAGACGGATATATACCCCGTATAAAGGCAACTTCAGATCCGCAAAAGATAATTGTTTACACAATGAACAGACATCAGGATCAGCTCTGTCTGTATGGGGCTAATCCGAGAAGTACAGTATGCAAGTTGCTGATAAAGGAATCAGTGCCAAAGTATGTGAAAGAAGAAGCAATGGCTAATATATTGATTTCTTCTAATCATATATTAATGCCAAGTGACCGAAATGGTTATATGCAATTATATCTTTACAATATGAACGGGCAGTTGCTGCGTAAGGTGACTGATGGCCAGTATGATGTAACAGATGTTTATGGATACGACGAGCAGACCGGTGCTACATACTATCAGGCTGCAGGCAAAAATCCTATGAATCGTGAGGTTTATGTTACTTATAAAAATGGCAAGACTGAATGTCTGACTTCACGCGATGGTTGGAATATAGCTGTGTTTAGTGCTGATTATAAATATTTTGTAAATCAGTGGAGCGACAGAAATACACCATATGAATATGGTATCTTTAATAATTCAGGCAGAGAAACCGTGTCATTGATTACTAATAGCGAGTTGAAGAAAACTCTTGCTGAATATGATTTGCCTTCAAAAGAATTTTTTAGCTTCAAGACATCTGAAGGTGTTCAGCTGAATGGTGTTATGATTAAACCTGCTAATTTTGATGCAAGTAAGAAATATCCTGTAATTATGTGGCAATATAGTGGTCCCGGCAGTCAGCAGGTTGTCAACTCATGGAATATAGGTTCAATGGGGCAGGGCGCTTTGCTTGACCAATATTTGGTGCAGCAAGGATTTATTCTTGTCTGTGTTGACGGCAGAGGTACAGGAGCGCGTGGTGCTGATTTCGAAAAATGTACTTATTTGAAAATCGGTGATCTTGAATCTAAAGACCAGGTTGAAACTGCCATATATTTAGGCTCATTGCCCTATGTCGATAAAAATAATATCGGTATATGGGGATGGAGCTTTGGTGGATTCAATACATTAATGAGCATGAGTGAAGGACGTAAAGTCTTCAAGGCAGGAGTTGCTGTTGCACCTCCTACAGACTGGAGATTTTATGATACGGTTTATACTGAGAGATATATGCGTACTCCAAAAGAGAATCCTTCTGGATATGATGTAAATCCGATTAAGCGTGCTGCAAACCTGCATGGCGAACTGCTTATTTGTCAAGGTTTGGCTGATGACAATGTTCATCCACAGAATGTGTTTGAATATACAGAGGCACTCGTGCAGGCAGACAAAGACTTTAAGATGAATGTATATACAAACCGTAATCATAGTATATACGGAGGTAATACGCGTAATCATATCTACAGGCAGATAGCTCAGTTCTTCATCAAAAATCTCAAATGAGAATAAATGTATGAATATAATAAACTAAAATAAAACTATATCGTATGAACTTTTTGAAAAACTTTAGGGTATTATCTTTATTTATGTTTGCAATGCCGTTGTCAGCGATGGCAGATAATGTTACTGTGACAGTTACAAATCCATATGACGTTCAGCGTCAAGAGCTTATAGAGGTTGAGCTCAAAGATGTTTATTCGAAATTAGGAATAAAGAATGGAGAAAGTTTTATTGTAAAGAATGCATTGGGACAGCAGGTGGCTTACCAGATCTCATATGACGGAAAGTTGTTGATTGATGCCAGTGTGCGACCTGCAGGGTCAGCAGATTTTACTATTACTCCAGGAACTCCTAAAGAAATGAAGACCATTGTTTGTGGTAAGCAATATCCCGAGCGTGTAGATGACATTGCATGGGAAAATGACCGTACTGCTTATCGTGCTTATGGTCCTGCCTTACAGCGTACAGGCGAAAAGGCTTTTGGAATAGATGTCTGGGTTAAAAATACGCCGGATTTGGAGGTTGATAAGAGGTATGTAACAGAACTTTCAAACCATGCTAAGATTGAAGAGTTAAAGAAAGCAGGAAAGACAGAAGAAGCTCATGAAATGGAAGAGGCAACAACATATCACTTTGACCATGGATACGGACTTGACTGCTATAAGGTTGGTCCGACGTTGGGTTGTGGCGCTCCTGCGCTTTTGTCTGGAGGGGAGATGGTCTTACCTTATTGTTATAAGACATATAAGATATTGGATAATGGACCTTTGCGCTTTACAGTCCAGCTTGATTACAACCCATTTTCTATAGGAGGTGACAAGAATGTTGTTGAACATCGTATTATAAGCCTTGATAAAGGTAGCAACTATAATAAAATGACCGTATGGTACGAAGGACTTACTAAGCCTTGTGATATGGTGGCTGGAGTTGTACTTCATAGTGAAGACACAAAGAGTGTAGCTTGTGGAGATAATTATGTGCTTTATGCAGATCCTACAGATAATCCGGCAAAGCAAAATTTCCAGATTTATGTTGGAGTGTTGTTCCCTAATGGTGTTAAGGCAACAAAAAAAATGATGTATGATAATCCTGTTAATGGAAATGCCGGACATGGAGTAGGGCTTATTACATATCAGCCGAATGAGAAATATACATATTATTTTGGCTCAGCATGGAGTAAGAATGATGTTCGCACATTTAATGAATGGAACTTACGTTCTAAAGAGTACTTGAAAGCACTTCATTCACCATTAAAGGTGACTGTTAAATAAAATTATCATTTTAATAACCAATCTTGTTAAATTAAATCTGATATTATGAAAAAACTCTTATTAGGAGATGAGGCTATTGCGCAAGGCGCGATAGACGCAGGTCTTAGTGGGGTGTATGCCTATCCTGGTACACCTTCTACAGAAATAACAGAGTATATTCAGAATTCTAAAACGGCAAAGGAGCGCAACATCCATCGCAGATGGTCGTCAAACGAGAAGACTGCTATGGAGGAGGCACTCGGTATGTCGTTTATGGGAAAGCGTGCTCTTGTTTGTATGAAGCATGTGGGTCTTAATGTTTGTGCCGACCCATTTGTCAATTCTGCTATGACTGGAGTTAATGGAGGAGTAGTCGTATTGGTTGCAGATGATCCTTCAATGCACTCTTCTCAAAATGAACAAGATAGCAGGTTCTATGCTAAGTTTGCCATGATTCCATGTTTTGAACCGAGCAGCCAGCAAGAGGCATATGACATGGTAAGGTATGCCTTTGATTATAGTGAGAAAATACATCTTCCTATTCTTATGCGAGTTACAACCAGAATGGCTCATAGTCGTGCGGTTGTTGAGATCTGTGATAATTCAAGAGAGCAGAATAATATCAATTATGATTCCAAGGCTGCTGATTGGATCTTATTGCCAGCTATGGCACGCAGGAAGAATGATATAGTTACTTCGATGCAGCCAGAACTGGAAAATGACGCTAAGAATAGTAAGTATAATCAATATATTGATGGCAGTGATAAGTCTTTAGGAATAATTGCAAGCGGAATTGCTATAAATTATTTGAATGAATGTTATCCTCAGGGATGTCCTAATCCTGTAATAAAAATAAGTCAATATCCATTGCCAAAGGATTTGATAAGACAGATGACTTCTGCGTGCGATTCTGTATTGGTTATTGAAGAGGGACAGCCTTTCATTGAAGACATGCTTCGCGGCATAATGCCTGGCAATGCAACAATAAAGGGTCGTCTTACCGGTGAACTTCCGCGTACAGGAGAATTAAATCCTGATCTTGTAAAGAAGGCTTTAGGTCTTCCTGTTGATGAATGTTATGCTCCAAGTGAAAATGTAACACCTCGTCCACCTGCATTGTGTCAGGGATGTGGACATAGAGATGTCTATTCCGCTCTTAATGAAGTTTTGAAAGATTATGAAAATGCAAGAGTCTTTGGTGATATCGGATGTTATACGTTAGGAGCTCTGCCGCCATTTAGAGCTTTGCATTCAACAGTAGACATGGGTGCAAGTATAACCATGGCTAAAGGTGCAGCAGATGCCGGCTTATGGCCTGCAGTTGCGGTTATAGGCGATTCAACATTTACGCACTCTGGCATGACAGGCTTGCTTGATGCGATTAACGAAAATGCAGATATTACGGTCATTATTAGTGACAATCTTACAACAGCGATGACTGGTGGACAAGATTCTGCCGGAACGAATAAGCTGGAAGCTATATGTAAAGGCTTAGGACTGAATAATGAACATTTAAGAACAGTTGTTCCTCTTCCAAAGAATATGCCTGAAATAACAAACATGCTGAGAGAGGAAATTAATTATCATGGCTTGAGTGTAATTATACCATGTCGTGAATGTATGCAGACATTGCAGAGACATTTAAGAGAAAAAAAGTTAAACGCAAATCAATCAAAATGAAAACAGATATAATACTTTGCGGTGTAGGAGGACAGGGTATTCTTTCAATCGCAACAATTATTGGTGAAGCTGCAATAAAGGACGGACTTTATATTAAGCAGGCAGAGGTTCACGGAATGTCACAACGCGGTGGCGACGTGCAGAGCAACTTGCGTATATCTTCTGAACCAATTAATAGTGATTTGATTGCAGAAGGTCAGGCTGACGTTATTATATCAATGGAACCAATGGAGGCATTACGATATCTTCCATATCTTAATAAGAAAACGGGATGGATTATAACGTCAAGTGTTCCTTTTGTCAATATTCCTAATTATCCTGATATGGATAAAATAAAGGAGGAATATTCAAAACTGAATAATGTCGTTTTCATTGATATCGAGCAGTTGGCAAAGGATAATAATGTGCCGCGTTCTGCTAATATGATATTATTAGGAGCTGCTCAAAAGTCATTGGGTATAGGATACGAAGAGATAAAGGCTGCTTTGGGCAGAGTGTTTGCACGTAAAGGCGAAGAGGTCGTTAATGCGAATATTAAAGCTCTTAATATCGGAATAAGTGAAAGTAAATAGAATTTCAAATTATCTGAAATATGAAAAATACACCAATAGACAAGGTTCTTGTTGATAATACAATAAGAAGTTTGGGCATACAGGACTTCGAAAAGGCTACGATACGTGAGGTAAAGTCTGTTGCTGCTTCTGTAGAAAATGAGTCTGGTGTGGAATTCATTAAGCTGGAAATGGGTATACCGGGCTTGCCTGCATCTGAAGTAGGTGTTAAGGCACAAATCGAAGCTTTAAAAAATGGTATTGCACACACATATCCCGATATTCAGGGATACCCTGAATTGAAAAAACAGGCATCACGTTTTGTCAAAGCTTTTATTGGCATAGATATTATGCCGGAATGCTGTGTTCCTGTATGTGGTAGTATGCAAGGTACGTTTGCAGCTTTCCTGGCATGTTCACAATGTGACCCAAAGAAAGACACCGTATTATTTATTGACCCGGGATTTCCTGTTCAGAAGATGCAATTGCAGGTCATGGGTGTCAAATATGAAACTTTTGATGTCTATGATTTTAGAGGTGACAAACTTGCTCAAAAATTAGAGGGATATTTATCTAAGGGTAATATTTGTGCAATAGTATATAGCAACCCGAATAATCCATCTTGGATTTGTTTTAATGATGACGAATTACGTATTATTGGTCAGCTTGCAACTAAATATGATACAATAATAATGGAAGACCTGGCTTACTTTGCCATGGATTTCCGTAAGCAGTTAAGTGTACCGTTTGAGCCTCCTTATCAGGCAACGGTTGCAAGATATACGGATAACTATATGCTTTTTATAAGTGGAAGTAAAGCGTTTAGTTATGCAGGTGAACGAATTGGAGTGACATGTATCAGTAACAAGTTGTTCCATCGTCATTATGATAATCTTGGGGCAAGATATGAAGGACTCTCCTTTGGTTATGTCTTTTCTACAAGAATGCTTTATGCATTATCTTCAGGAACAAGTCATAGTGCACAATATGCGATGGCAGGGATGTTTAAAGCAGCATGTGATGGCGAATATGATTTCAGAAAGGATATAAGTATTTATGGTGAAAGAGCTCATAAACTGAAAAAAATATTTACAGATCACGGCTTTTACATTGTATATGATAAAGATCTAAGTGAACCTATAGCTGATGGCTTTTATTTCACTGTTGGTTACCCAGGTATGACTGGTGGGCAATTGGCACATGAACTTATGTATTATGGCGTTAGTGCTATATGTTTAGTAACAACAGGTAGTTGTCAAAATGGTTTGCGTGTTTGCACTTCATTTATTGAAGACAGACAGTTGGAAGATTTAGAGCGTAGAATGGCTATCTTTGAAGAGAATAATGCCGTATAATTTCGCGTAAATTTTGATGCATCAGCCTTTCAAGTTTTGTATATTAATACATATTTGAAAGGCTGATATTATTTCAAATTGGGACAAGAATTTATATGTGTGAAAGCGTGAATTAAGTGAAAGTTACTTACCGATGCAGTTTTTAACTATACTTGATTATCAGTAAGTTACGTTCTAAACGGTTCAAGAGCGATATTTTCAGATGGTATACTTTCTTTCAGATGGTCATTTTAACGCATTTAACTTTTGTTTACGGTTGGAGTAATGGCTACTTAGTTGCTGAATAGTGTGAAACGTATTGTAAATCATATGTTTAGTATAATTACAATAAAAATGAGATGATATATTGTGAACGTCACGATGATGGATGTTGGGCATCAAAACCTCGTCATGACGCTATTCCTTCTTTGATGAAAGTTTCATCACACTTTCTCCAAAAGAAAGTATTGAATATATTTTCCAAGACTTCATCAGGTGTGATTCCACCGCCAACAATTTCAGCGAGGAGAAAGAGATATTCACGGATAGACTGGTTTTCAGATTACGGAAAAGACGAACGGCAGGTTCAGCTTGCATACGCTTGAAACCAATATGTAATTCATTTTTTCAGCAGAGAAAAAAGAGTTCACCTACCTGTTTTAGGAATGAAGTTTATAAATAAGTTTATCAATTCATATACATATATATGAGTTCTATTAAACTTGTAAACTCAATTGCTAATCCTGTTGTATGGCTGAATCAGTCAAGTAAGTTGAGTTTAAAATACATGTATATACATGGGTAAACCAAAACTTTAAACTTGCAATAAGCCAAAGTAGGACCGAAGTCTGCTTATGGACCGATAGGCTTTGCTTTTTTCTCCTTGCTGAAAATATTATCGTAACTATGGTTTTGGAGATTAGTCCTCGATGTAGATTATCTTCGGAAAAAATACCTATCAACATATCATAAAATAAATAGAATTTGTTATATTTGCATATTATATGATAAGTTGATATATGGTTAAGACAACGATGGGCACAAAGTTGCCGAGGAAATTAGAGCAGAAGATGCAAATAGTTGGTGAACAGATTAAGCTGGCCAGACTACGCAGGAATTTCAGTGTCGCTCAGGTTGCCGAACGTGCCACCTGTTCGCCTCTCACGGTTTCACGTATAGAGAAAGGCGCGCCAACTGTAGCAATCGGTATTTATCTCAGGGTACTTTATGCACTTCAGCTGGATGATGATATTCTTCTGCTGGCAAAGGAAGATGCCATGGGAAAGGCCTTGCAGGATTTGAGCCTGAAGAAGCGGGAAAGAGCATCCAAAAAAGAATAAGCGATGAAAAAGCTATATGTATTTGCCGATTTCGATTGGCTGAAAGAACCAAGGCTTATTGGAGAGCTGAGTTACGAATCACTTCGTGGCTCAGACAGCTATGGATTTTGCTATAGCAATGAGTGGTTGAAGGATTATGGTAGTCTGTTTTTTAGTGATGATTTGAACAATTATCCTGGTCAGCAGTACACGACTCCTGATAAAGATATATTCGGATGCTTTTCTGATGCTCTTCCAGACAGGTGGGGACGAACCTTGATAAATCGCAGGGAACAGATTCTGGCAAAGGAAGAAAAGCGTCCTGTGCGTAGGCTTTCTTCGTTTGACTATCTGATAGGAATTGAAGACTTTTCTCGTATGGGAGGTTTCCGTTTCAAAGAATCCATGGATGGAGAGTACATAAATGCAAGTGAAACCTTGCGTATTCCCCCACTGACAGACATACGGGAGTTGATTGCAGCAAGTTCTGAAATAGAGAAAAGCGAAGAAGAGAACCAACTTCCTGAAATGCGATGGATTGCACAGTTAGTACAGCCAGGCTCTTCGCTTGGTGGAGCGCGTCCCAAAGCGAATGTGATGGATGAAAACAAGAATCTTTGTATAGCAAAGTTTCCATCTCGCAAGGATGATTATGACGCTGGTCTTTGGGAACATTTCTCGCATCTTTTGGCAAAGAACGCTGGGATTAATGCTGCGAAAACAAGAGTAATCTCCACAAATGATAAATATCACACTTTGCTCTCCCAACGATTTGACAGACGAGCAGATGGCAAGCGCATACACTTTGCTTCAGCAATGACTCTATTGGGATTGACTGATGGGGATAATGCCAATACCGGCCATGGCTATTTAGACATGGTAGATTTCATACTTCAGAACTGCACCAATGTGGAAGACAATCTGAAAGAGTTGTATCGTAGAGTGGCATTCAACATTTGTATCGGTAACACAGATGATCATTTCCGTAATCATGGTTTCCTCCTGACTGCCAAAGGATGGACTCTTTCACCGGCATACGACATGAATCCGACTTTAAATGAATATCAGAGTCTGTTGATTAACAGCCATACCAATAAATCGGATTTGAATGAGCTGTTGGATTCTTGTGAGGAGTATATTCTTCCAAAAGAGACAGCCTGGCAAATCATCGCTGAAGTACTGGATGCTGTTAAGGAATGGCGAGCATTGGCCACGCGACTGGTCCTTGCGAAAAGTGAGCAGGATCGCTTTGCGGCTGTTTTTGAGAGACAAAATTCCCTTTAATGAACGTACTAACGTTGCATCGGAATTTGAAAGATGAGGATTTAATTGTGGTGTTTGATGGAATAAGAAAAATGTCTAGAGCAAGAACTGAGCTGTAAATTGTATGAATAAGTATTTGTTTGGTTATGTTCGATATAATTTATAGATTTAAAGTCATATTGTTAGAAATGTTTAAAAATAAAAAATATTATGGCAAATAATGAACAATTTCCTAGGTTTATTCCTGATAAACCAACCGGAGATGACGTTTTTGAAGGTCAATCTCAGACCAATCTTGCAAAGAATATTTGTGAGTATATTCGTTCTAATGATTTAGCATCCTCTCTTAGTACGGGAAAGATGCCTAGGATTATTGGCCTAGAAGGAAGTTGGGGATCTGGAAAATCTAATGTGGTAGAGAAGATAAAGAAAGACCTTAATGAAGAAGGATATTATACTTTCACATATGATGCGTGGGGACATCAAGAAGATCTACAACGTCGATCTATATTGGAAACTCTGACTAATACTCTTATAGAGAAAAATATTCTAAGGGGAAAGGTTACCATAAAAATGCGAAACGGAAAAGAAAATTTGGCAGAGTGGAAAGATCAACTTTCACTATTACTATCTAATAAAACAACCACAATTATCAGATCTCAGCCGAAACTTTCTGGAGCCGCAATTTGTGGTATTATATTAATTGGCTTATTTGCTATATTGAATATTGTAATTGGACAAATGCTTGACGGGGATGATTTTAAATTATGTCTAGGTTGGGCTATTTTTATAGAAAGTATCCCGATTATTATAGGAGTTGGATTGGCTACATATTTTCGAATAATTGATAAAAATTGGGATCGAGTGATTACTCTCTTGACACAAAATGAAGACAATAAAGTGGATGAACAATTTACATCAAGTGAAGAACCCTCAGTAATGGAGTTTAAGAACTGGATGCATGCTATTTCGTCTCATCTTGGTAATGCAAAAAAATATAAGATAAAGAAGGTTATTATTGTTTTTGATAATATGGACAGACTGCCTTCTGAAAAGGTTATGCAGCTATGGTCTGCTATATATACATTCTTTGCTGGTAGTGAATTTGAAAATATATGGACAATTATACCATATGATTACAGGCATTTATGTGATGCTATTTATGAACGTGGAAATGATGACGATATTAAAGATAAGTCTAAATTCAAACGTTTCATTAATAAGACATTTCCCGTCGTATATACGGTTCCACAACCAGTAATAACTGATTACAATAAGTTATTTAACAAATACTTTGAGGATGCCTTTGGTAAAGAAGAACACGATCAAAAACACATATGTCAGGTATTTATGCTGTTTCATATTAATCCCAATCCTAGAACTGTAATATCATTTATTAACGAGCTTGTAACAATGCGTTTCCAATGGCCTGACAAAGAATACAGACTACAGAATATTGCTCTATTTGTCCTTAAAAAGGATCAACTTTTGTATGGAGGTAAATCTTTAGATGAGAATTTGCTGAGTGATGAATTGTTTAAAGATATATCTTCCTTCTATCCAGACCAAGAGTCTGTTAGAACTCAACTATGTCAATTTGCCTATGGGTTGCATGATAAATCATTAGCCGGAGAGTTGCCTTTAAGAAGATTGTTATCCGCAGCTATTAAGTCCGGTGATTCTTTGATTAACTTTGTTGACAAACCACATTTTATATCAGTTTTGGAGAATCTTCTTGCAAAAGAAGTGACGACAGAGTCACTTGACAAAGCGGTAAAAAGTTTGTCTACATTGGAAATTAATAGTTTATTAGAAGAAGATAAGGAAGTGATTCAGAAGAAATGGGATAGGTTGGCAAATATCAGATCTGTGGCACCATGCAATAGCATGCAATTTGATGAAACACTTGAAACTATCATCTATCATGCAACTGATTTGCGAGTAAGAAACATGTGTATATCATATGTAAAAGCCATTCAGAAGTGCAAGTTTGAGACAGGTTCCGCTTACTTTAATGTCTTAAACAAACTTAAGACCTGTTTGGAGGAGTCAGGTAAGGAGGTTAAGTTTGAAGATGTTATAAGACCTATTATACTTGAACCTAAACATTTTGTTGAGTTTGTTGTAGCTGCTGGAAAGAGCTATAATATATATAAAATTAGTGCTACTAATGAAAGTCTCAACGAATATGTATTTTCAGAAATAGAGAAAGGAACAGAAAAGATAGATGAATTTGTCGAATTGATATATAAAGATGATACATATGATTTATCAGATTTAAGAACTAAAATATCTAATATTATAAAGGCTGAAACTGATATTAAGGAGCCTAGAATTGTATCTTATGTAAACAGACTGCTTGATGAAGGTGATGGAATAATTACAACTCGTTTTACAAGTAATTTTATCACTCAGACTATTCAGAAAATAGATGCAACATCTACTGCAAATATAGAAAAACGAGGTGTCGAAGACTTATTTGCTATGTCATTAGCTGACGGGCATGATATTGCCAATATAAATGATACAATAATACCTCGAATCGCAGATTGTTTTGAGAAATATCTGGATTATAGTTTTCTGCTTAAACAATATGGGAATCAAGCTTCCGCGTATAGATTACTGAACATTTATGCTATAAAAAATAAATTGGGCCAAACAATTGATGTTGAATATACAGTTAAAAACATCATGGTGATTAAACAAAATTTTGGATTAGATTATTCTGAGCTATTCTCACATTTTAATAGGTGGGAACCAGAATGGAGTAATGAAGATGAAGCTCAATATTCCTCATATTGCTTGCAAGATTTGTTCAATATTTATAAAGAATATCCAGGCCTACTAACAAATAGCATAATAAATTTAGGTGTAAGGGCATTTAAGAAGCAATCCAAAGGCTTTTTATATAGATCTAATGGAAGTCTTAATATATATTGGAGCCAGTTTATTCAAACGTTTTTGGGAACAGATTTTTTGCCTGAATTTACAGATAATTTGTATGAAGAACTGAAAAGTCTATTGGATAAGGTCATAAATACAAATCGCGTAGAACATCAGGCTTTGTTGAATAAATTATTATCTGCCCATAAGGATATGTCGATATTGACTGAATATCTTCATGATAAGTTAAATAATACTTTCGCAAAGCAACAGTATCAACTTTGCGTATTTAAAGTATTTGGAGAATTGTTACCAAAGTTAGGCTCGGATATGGATAATAATACAGCACGAGGTCTTATATCAAATTTCATTAATCCGGCAGTGACTGATAAAGAATGTGCTCAGATTATTGTTAAACACAAAGACTTCTACTTTGGTATAATGGCGCATTGCAAGGAAATGTGTCAAGATATTCTTAATAGTATGAGAACTAATACAGCAGTAAAAGATGTTTATTCTACTGTTGCTAGAGATATTGATGTGCTTATTGTTTCCGATAATAAAAAATCTTAGTTGAAGACTCCTCTAAAATAATGGGCAATAGAAAATGAATTATTCATATTTCTTTGCCCATCTTTTTTCATGTAAAAGTTATTAATATCGTAAAGTTACCATTGGTCGTCTGTAAACTGAGTTAGAAAAGCATGTATATATACTTTAAACTTGCAATAAGCCAAAGTGGACCGAAGTCCGCTCTTGGACAGGATTGCTTTTGCCCTTCTTTTTTCCTTTGCTGAGTTTACACCTTTTCATCACTCACAAGAGTGTCATCAACCTTGTTGTGGTTCACCTCTGGACTCCATCCTCTTGAATAGCTTCCGTGTTCAGGCCTTTTGATACAGAGGCCGGAGATCCGTGTATCTCTTCTATGCCATGCCAGGTTCTTGGTGAAGTACGGGAGTTATTGCTCTTATAATGTCCGGATTGCTTGCCATGGAACTGTGAAACCTGTCGAGTCTGAATGTGAAAGCAGCATCCTTTACCATGACTGGCACACAAGAATATCAGGCCATTACCTTCATCTCTCATTCTGGACGAAGCTGTGACACTTACTTTTTCCTGTTGCGAAGTTAGTGCA
>NZ_HF986799.1:0-8039 GCF_000431195.1 Prevotella sp. CAG:255
CAGGGCTGACACGCAAGGGGCGGCCCTTTTTTACTGACTATCAGACACACTTTTTGAGATGGTATCACGTTCTTCTGGTTGCAGCGGCTTATAACTTCAAAAGAACCATGAAAGCTCTTTGTTGCATGCATCAAAAAATATGCGAGATACTGTGTTTGAACAATATCTCGCAAAAAGGGCTTTTTTAGGGACGACAAGGGCATTTTCTAATAAATGGTTTTGTCATATACAACTTCAGGGTCTGGTGAACCTGATATCATATCTTGATATGCTTTTGATAAATCAGACTTTACAATATCAATGTCATTATTAACTGGTCGGCCATTATCTAAAATAGAATGTGAGAAGAGCCATTCATATGTTTTATTCATATATAATATTCGTGCTAATGCCCCGTGTGAAGCACCTTTTAGCCAGTCAAATTTAAGTCTTTTGTCATTATTTGTTTGTTTTAATTCGTCGACAACGACTTTTGATTCTTTTATTGATACTGCTCTGTCAGCAGTACCATGTATTATCCATAATGGTACCTTTCCTAAACCAGTTTTGTCTTTGAGCGTACATCCACCGCAAAGCGCCATAGCTGCAGCAACTTTATTTGGATAAGTTCCGGTAAAATCAAGCGTTCCGTATCCACCAAGACTCATTCCAATTACATATACGCGTGTAGAGTCCATTGAATAATTATTTTTTGTCCATTCTAAAACTTGATTTATTTTGTACGGATTCCATGAACCGCCAGGGTTTTGTGGAACAATAACTAATGCATCAATTTGTCTGCCTTTAACTATTGCATCTAATGGTCCATATCGCCTTACTTTATTAAGGTCATTTCCACATAAACTTTGGCCGTGTAAGAAAATTATTACTGGTGTATTCTCAAGCGTATAATAATAGTCGAGTGGGGTATATACCCAGAAATTATATCCTCCGGGTATTGAATCTTTTACAGGTCGAATAAAGTCGTATTGTGCTAATAAATATTGACTATAGCACAGCATCATACAGACTAATAATAATTGTTTCATTTTTGAATGTAATGCATATATCATATGCGATTAAGAACAATTTTTATTAAATCATCAATTTGATTTTTATAACCAGTATTTGCTTCTTTTGCAACACGATTAGCAATAACCATGCAGCATGTTGTTGCTTTATGTCCCATAAGGCGAGCGAGTCCTGCAAGAGCGGAACTTTCCATTTCAAAGTTTGTTATTTTTAAGCCATTATATTCAAACTTTTCTATCTTTTCATTTTGTTTTGGATCAGTCAATGGAATGCGTAATTGACGACCTTGTGGCCCAAAGAAACCACCGCAGGCAATAGTTACACCTCTAACCATGTCCTTATCAGCTATGCGTTCAACAAGCTCAGAATCTGCATCTATTATATACGGAGCAGGTGCACACATATTTCCAGTCCAACCAAGATGATTTAAAAGTGCTCTTTCCATTGCAAGATCACACACGGCATTACGCCCTTCATAGAAGTTTAAGAGTCCATCAAATCCAATTGATTTTTCTGAACAAATAAAAGTTCCAACAGGCGTGTATGGTTGTAAACCTCCGCATGTACCTATTCTAACAATATCTAACTGTCGTATTTTTTCTTTTTCTGTACGTGTATTGAAATCAATATTTGCAAGTGCATCGATTTCGTTCATTACAATGTCAATGTTGTCACAGCCAATACCTGTTGATGTGACCATTATTCGTTTGCCATTATATGTTCCGGTTATTGTATGAAATTCCCTACTTTCAATATTACATTCTTTTGTGTCAAAATGTGAAGCTACTAATTCAACTCTTCCTGGATCTCCAACAAGAATAACCTTATCTGCAAGGTCCTCGGGTCTTACATGAAGATGAAATACACTACCATCTGGATTAATTATTAATTCAGACTCTTCAAAATATCGTTTTCCCATATATTTTTCCTCCTATATTTTATTGTTCATTAATTGCAATGTTTTCAGTATTTCTTATTTCTTTTTCTAATGTTTGGGTATATTTGTGAAGTTTCTCAAGCTGGTATTCTATATCTCTAATTTCTTTACCTAATGCTTTATTCTTATTTGTCGTATATCTTTTCCTATATGTTTCAAGTTGTAATTCTGTATCTTTTATTTTTTGTTTCATTTCGCATAATTGCAAAAAACGTTTTTGATTTGCTACTGATTTAAAGTCTGTAGGACTAGTATATACTGTATTATCATTTACGATAAATGAGATATTCTTGTTTTCACTTTCCGTTTTCCGCTTAATAAGTTTGGACAGCCTATTTCTAGCATCTTTAAGTTTTTTTGCATCTGTCCATGTCGCTTGTATACTTTTGATATCTGCAAGATCTTTCAATTTGTTATCATCCATATTAACGTCATCGTATATAGTACGTGATGTTGACGGAACAAATGTATATATACAAACCTTACCTTCAGGTTGTCTTCTGTCTGTAACAAGCCATCCAATAGAATCAAATTCGTTTATTATGCAATAATAATCATTTCCTGTTGAGTTGTATGGAAGACCTATATTCTCTGGTTTGTAGAAACGGGCAGAATCTGCATCATACATAGTTACATATATGTCATAGCCACCTAAATTATCTTTGCTTTTACCTGCGAAATATAAAGTTATTCCGTCTGACATCATATATGGGTTATTTATATCAGTAAATTCATCATCAAAATCTGTTATACGTCTTATATCGTTCCACTTTCCGTTAAGTTTATCTGCTGTATAAAGTCGTAAATGGCCTGTTTCATCTTTTTTTGAGAAATATACTTTATTTCCAAATTCATTCATATATGTGTACGATTGCGCTTGGTCGGATACTTTCCAAAAGTTGTTATAAGAATTCACGCTCCCAGATTCTTTGGTCAATGGTATTTTGTTCAAAAAATTATTTTTATCAGCAATAATACTATCAATTATCATTATCTGTTCTGTTGAAGGTAGCATCGTTTCGTATAACATCTGTGCCTGATCTTCTGATGTTATTTTTGTTGTGGCTGCCTTTTTTGTGGTTCTTGATTTTTGCGCGAAGACATTAAATGATACATTTGTTGCCAAAATAATCAGTATAAAATATATGAAACGTTTATTTGACATTACTTTAACTAGTTTTTTAAGGTTATTATTTATTTTGATAAACATATTGTTTGGAATCCTTTTTGTATGAGTACAATGCTTTTACGAGATATATAGTACACCTCGATATGCAAAGATAGCGTAATTTGTTTGAAAGTGGAAAGGATAAATGTCTTTTTTGAATGGCGAAATTTTCGTTTAACTAAAATTAGGCTATTCTTCAATGAGTTTTCCATTCTTTTCTAATGCGTTCCAAATGGAATATCTTGCCTCATTATTCATTTTTTCAACTTCATTAAACAACAAACAGATATCATTTCTATGTGAATCAGTTTCATATGGACATAATTTAATCTGTTTTTTATAGTTATTGTTTATTGCATATTGCTTGATATCTTTTTCTTCTTCTAGACATAAAGGACGAATTATTGTGATTGGCATTTTTCTCATTTTTAGGCGTACTGGCATGGTTGAAAAACTGCCTTGAAAATATAAATTCATCATAGTTGTATGAATTATGTCATCCATGTGATGTCCTAAAGCTATTTTATTGCATCCAAGTTCTTGAGCTATTGTGAACAACTGCTTGCGGCGATTCCATGAACATAGAAAACATGGTGATTTCCTTTTATCTGTCATGGCATTAAATCCTGTAGTCACAACATTAAACTTTATACCTCTACTTTCCGTGAAGTTTTTAAGATAGGATATATCTGATTCGTATTTTATGTTTGACATTCTTATATGAAGTGCTTCGGCTGCAAATGAAGGCTTATTAATTCTTAGTCTTCTACTGATTAAGTCTACTAGGCAAAGGGAATCTTTACCACCAGATATTCCAATCAAAATCTTATCATTATCACAAATAAGATTATAATCATAAATCGCTTTTTGAAAGCGACTTATGATTTTTCTTTCAAGTTTTTCGTTATCAGATAAAATAGGCATGATATATTGTTCTTATGATTAGAAATATTTGTTATTTCATAAAAACAAGATATACTGCACATATTATTAGTAAAAATGCAAGTACATGATTCCAATGCAGTGTTTGACCCTGAAACAGAATATTTGCTATTACGGCGAATACGCCTAAACTTATACATTCTTGAATAACTTTAAGTTGTATAAGATTAAAGGGGCCTCCGTTATCTTGGAATCCGATGCGATTTGCAGGAACTTGACAGCAATATTCAAAGAATGCAATACCCCATGAAAAAAGAATAACTCCTATCATGGGCCATTTTGCTGATATTCCTGATGCTTGAAGTTTTAAATGCCCATACCAAGCAAGTGTCATAAACACATTGCTTAGTATGAGTAATATGATTGTATATAATCCATTCATTATTTATTTTCTTTCATGAGTTGTTTGTCCATGTTGTGAGCTGCGCGTCGTCCGTCACCCATTGCCAATATTACAGTAGCTCCACCTCTTACAATATCACCTCCTGCATAAATCTCTGGGCGCGAGCTTTGCATCTCATCATTTACAACTATGGTATTTTTGCGTCCGAGAGTTAAATCTTTAATAGATTTCGGTACTAACGGGTTTGGTGATACACCTATGGCTACTATGACTTGGTCAACGTCTATTGTGATTGTTTTACCTTCAACAGGTACAGGACTTCTTCTTCCTGACGCATCAGGCTCTCCTAAAGTCATAACTTGTAACACAGCCTGCTTTACAGCACCATTTTCATCCGATATATATTCTATCGGATTATGTAGGCACATAAAATTAATTCCCTCTTCTTTTGCATGTTTGACTTCCTCTAATCTTGCTGGCATTTCTGTTTCCGAACGTCTGTATACTAATGTAACGTCTGCTCCTAAACGTTTAGCTGTTCTACATGAATCCATCGCAGTATTTCCACCACCTACAACTAGTACATGTTTGCCAATATTTAGAGGCGTGTCGGTTGTTGGGTTGGCGGCATCCATTAGGTTTACACGTGTCAGGTATTCATTTGATGACATAATATTTATCAGATTTTCACCTGGTATGTTCATAAAATTAGGCAAACCGGCTCCAGAGCAGACGAAGATGCCTTTAAAACCATTACTCTCAAGCTGTTCTATACTGATAGTTTTTCCTATAATGCAGTCTGTTTGGAAATGAACTCCCATTTTTCGTAGGTTGTCAATTTCTACATCGACGATCTTGTTTGGAAGACGGAATTCAGGTATACCATATTTAAGCACTCCACCTATTTCATGTAAAGCTTCAAATACATATACGTCATATCCCTTTTTTATCATGTCCCCTGCAAAACTTAGTCCAGCAGGACCAGAGCCGACAACAGCAATCTTAATACCGTTGGAAGAACTTATTTCTGGTAATGAGATCTGTCCACTTTCACGTTCATAATCTGCAGCAAAACGTTCAAGGTATCCAATTGCAACAGCTGGTTCATTCATCTTGAGATGTATACATTGGCTTTCACACTGCTTTTCCTGTGGACAAACACGTCCACATACAGCGGGTAGGGCAGAGGTGTTTTTAAGTACTTTAGCAGCGGCTAAGAACTGGCCTCGTTCAATATTCTTGATGAATGACGGAATATTGATATTAACCGGACAGCCTTCTATACATGTTGGTTTGGCACAGTCAAGGCATCTTTTAGCCTCTGTCATAGCCATCTCCTTTGTCAAACCCTTATTAACTTCTTCATATCTTGTGGTAGAGCGATAAGAAGGATCTAATTCTGGCATTATTACTCGTTTAATGGCAGTCCGCTCTTTGGGTTTCATCGTTGCACGCAGAGCTTTACGCCATTCTGAGTTTCTGTCTGTCAAAACGTCTATAGGTTCGTCTGTAATTTGGTCGTTTACACTAATTAGGTGCTCTTCTTTATCCTCATTGCTTTGTTTTGTCGCATTTAGGTGCTCTTCAAAATGTTCTAGTTCTTCTTGTTCTGCACGTTTGAATGTCCCCATGCGTTTAAACATTTCATCCCAGTCAACTAATGCTCCGTCAAATTCAGGACCGTCAATGCAAACAAACTTTGTCTTTCCACCAATAGTAAGTCGACATGCACCACACATTCCTGTACCATCGACCATGATTGTATTTAGGGATACATCTGTTGGGATATTGTATTTCTGTGTTAGCATGCAACTAAACTTCATCATAATAGGAGGTCCGATAGCAAAAACTTTATCAATATGTTCTTGATTTATAAGTTTTTCAATACCGACTGTTACGACTCCTTTTTCCCCATATGACCCGTCATCTGTCATTATTATAGTTTCATCACTATTCTCTCGGACTTCATTTTCAAGTATAATTAAATCTTTGTTTCGTCCTGCAATTACAGATAAAACTCTATTGCCTGCTGCTTTTAATGCTTTTATAATAGGAAGCATTGGAGCAACTCCAACTCCGCCTCCTGCACATATTACGGTTCCAAATTTTTTAATGTCTGTAGGATTTCCAAGTGGTCCAACAACGTCTGTGATATAATCTCCGACGTTCAGATTACACATCTTAATTGATGACAGACCTACTTTTTGCACAACCATTGTAATGGTTCCTTTTTCAATGTCTGCATCTGCAATTGTGAGCGGCATACGTTCGCCATTTTCGCCAATTCTTACAATCACAAAATTACCGGCTTTCCGGCTTTTTGCAATCAGTGGCGCTTCTACTTCAAAGAGAAATACTTTCTCTGAGAATTGTTCCTTACGGATAATCTTGTTCATTGTTGTTTTATGGTGTAGTATTTAATAATTAAGGTGTTATATAATTTATGGTTTATGGTAGCAAACCATAAACCATAAATTTAGGTTTTGCAATAGACTTGTATTTAAAAGTTATTATTGTCAAGCATATCGAATCCGCAGTATGGTATAAGCGCTTTGGGAACTTTAATACCTTCTGGTGTTTGATTGTTTTCAATTATTGTAGCTACAATGCGAGGTAAAGCTAATGCAGAGCCATTTAATGTGTGGCACAGTTCTGTTTTTTTCGTTTCAGAATTGCGATAGCGGCATTTTAGACGATTAGCCTGATAACTTTCGAAGTTGCTGACAGATGAAACTTCGAGCCATTTCTTTTGTGCAGCGCTATAGACTTCAAAGTCATAGCAAATAGCTGATGTAAAACTCATGTCGCCTCCACAAAGACGTAAAATGTGATATGGCAATTCTAGCTTCTGACACAATCCTTCAACATGTGCAAGCATTTCATTAAGTGATTCATAAGAATGTTCTGGCTTATCTATGCGGACAATTTCAACCTTATCAAATTGATGTAATCTGTTAAGTCCTCTCACGTCTTTACCATATGAACCAGCCTCACGTCTGAAACATGCAGAATATGCACATCTTTTGATTGGAAGATCTTTCTCGTCCAATATGACGTCTCTGAATATATTGGTTACAGGAACTTCTGCTGTAGGAATAAGATAAAGATTGTCCATATTGCAATGATACATTTGACCTTCCTTGTCTGGTAACTGGCCTGTTCCGTATCCAGATGCTTCATTTACTACATATGGAGGTTGTATTTCCAAGTATCCGCTTTTACGTGCTTCTTCAAGAAAAAATGCTTCGAGCGCTCTTTGAAAACGTGCCATCTTTCCTATATATATAGGGAATCCGGCTCCTGTAATTTTTACACCTAAATCGAAGTTTATTAAATTGAATTTTTTGCATAAATCCCAATGGCATAAAGCATCTTCTGGAAGGTCGGGTATTTGTCCGCCTTCTTTTACGATAACATTATCTGATGCATCTTTACCTTCCGGAACATCGTCGTTTGGAATGTTGGGGATTGTACAGAGTAGTTCTGTCAGTTTTTCTTGGGTTTTATCTAATTGATGCTCAAGATTTTTGGCACTTTCTTTTAGCTTGGATACATTTTCTTTAATCGCATTGGCTTCGTCTGTTTTCTTTTCTTTCATTAGAGAGCCAATTTGTGCTGACAACAATTTGCATTCCTGC
>NZ_HF986799.1:8070-29971 GCF_000431195.1 Prevotella sp. CAG:255
CCTGCAGATTCTTGTCAAGCTTTTGCTGGGTTTCACGTCTGGTCTTATCCAATGCTAAGACATTGTCAATAGCCTCTTTGGCACCATTAAAGTGTTTTTTCTCAAGCCCTTTAATTACACGTTCAGTTTCTTCACTGATGAGTTTTAGTGTAAGCATACAAATTTATATTTTATAATAACAGATGCAAATTTACAAAAAATATTTTTTGTAGCGACTAAAAAAAGCAAAAATCCCGATTCTCGTGTGAGAAAAGGGATTCTTGTGTTTGTTTGGAATAAATAATTAAAAATTCTTTTGTTTAAGCTTCTGCTTCAGGTATTACAGATACAACACTCTTATCTCTGCGGCCCTTGTGGAAATTAACCACGCCGTCAACCAAAGCATAAAGAGTATCATCTTTACCAATACCTACGTTCTTGCCAGGGTTGTGCTTAGTACCACGCTGACGAACAATAATGTTACCAGCAATTACTTTCTGACCACCCCAAATCTTAACGCCTAATCTTTGAGAAGCTGACTCACGTCCGTTCTTAGAACTACCTACACCTTTTTTATGTGCCATTTCTTGTTCCTCCTAAAATTTAAGCGATTACTTCTTTGATTTGTACTTCAGTGAATTGAGCACGATGTCCGTTCTTCTTACGGTAATCTTTTCTGCGCTTCATCTTGAAAACGATGACTTTGTCACCTTTTACAAGAGGATTTACAACTTCACATACTACCTTTGCACCGTCTACGGTTGGTGCACCTACCTGTACTGAACCTTCTTTGTCGACAAGCAGTACCTTGTCGAATTCAACAGCCTGGCCTTCTTTCACATCTTTCATGTGGTGAACGAACAGTTTCTTGCCCTGTTCTGCCTTGAACTGCTGACCGTTAATTTCTACAATTGCGTACATTTTATTATGTTAAACGGTTTTTTCCGTAAGGCGTATGACATCGTGTCATAGCTTGTTTGAGCCTATACGGACTAAATCGGCTGCAAAATTATAACAAATAATTTAAACTTCCAAATTTTTTGTGTTTGTTGGTTTGGTTGTTGTAATAAAAATATTTAAAAATCCTTTCTTGGTCTATCATTGTGCAAGATTTTACATCTTGCTTTGTTCTGTATTTGGGTAGTCTTATCGTTTTAGTGTTATATATGGATATTATTTATCTATTTGTCGTCAATGTAAATATAAATAATATGGCATGCCTCAGGTAATGTAGGCATGCCATAATAATATATTACTTTCTGTTTATATTAATATGCAAAAAGTGGGTATTTTGACATTGTTTCATTCACTCTTTGACGCACTGAAGAAATTACGTTTTCATCTTCAGGACTGTTCAGAACTTCTTCAATAAGGTCTGCGATAAGAACCATGAGGTCTTCTTTTGCTCCTCTTGTTGTTATAGCAGGAGTGCCAAGACGTATTCCTGATGTTTGGAATGCACTGCGTGTATCATACGGAACCATATTCTTATTTACGGTTATATCAGCAGCAACTAATGCACTTTCTGCAACTTTTCCTGTAAGATCAGGATATTTAGAACGCAGGTCAACGAGCATAGAGTGGTTGTCTGTTCCTCCACTTACGATAGTAAAGCCGCGTTTAATGAGTTCGTCAGCAAGTACAGTCGCATTTTTCTTAACTTGCATAGCCCATTCTTTAAATTCTGGTTGTAGTGCTTCATTAAATGCTACTGCTTTTGCTGCTATTACATGCTCCAGCGGTCCGCCCTGTGTACCAGGGAATACAGCACTGTTAAGAAGCTGACTCATCATCTTGATTTGACCTTTAGGTGTCTTCTTACCCCATGGATTCTCAAAGTCTTTACCCATAAGGATAATACCGCCTCTTGGGCCACGTAGTGTTTTGTGAGTTGTAGATGTTACAATATGTGCATATTTAACAGGATTATCCAAAAGGCCAGCGGCAATAAGACCTGCAGGATGAGCCATGTCAACCATCAAAATTGCTCCTACTTTGTCTGCAATTTCACGCATGCGTTTGTAATCCCATTCGCGGCTATATGCTGAACCACCGCCAATGATTAATTTGGGCTTATGCTCGATTGCCAGTTTTTCCATCTCGTCATAGTCAACGCGACCAGTTTCTTTGTCGAGATTGTATCCTACAGCATTATATAATATACCTGATGTGTTTACACTTGAGCCATGAGACAAGTGACCTCCATGGGCAAGGTTAAGCCCAAGGAACGTATCTCCTGGATTTAATACAGTTAAAAGAACAGCAGCATTTGCCTGTGCTCCAGAGTGAGGCTGAACATTTGCGAATTCTGCACCAAAAAGTTTTTTTACGCGTTCGATAGCCAGTGTTTCAACTTCGTCTACCACACCGCAACCGCCATAATAGCGTTTTCCTGGAAGGCCTTCTGCATACTTGTTTGTCAAGTATGAGCCCATAGCCTGCATAACTTCATCACTTACAAAGTTCTCTGAGGCAATGAGTTCCATTCCCTTTAACTGTCTTTGATGTTCTCTTTCGATGAGGTCGAAAATTACTTGATCTCTTTCCATACGATAGATTTTAATATGAATGTTGTGTTTAGGTTATTAATAGTTATGCAAAAATATAAAAAAATATCGATGCATGCAAGATAATTATTCTATAACTTATACGAGTTTAACCTTATTAATATCTTGTTCCTTGTCGCAATAATGACATTTAATAATGCCATTTTCTTTATCTATTACATGGAACACGGTTTTCATCGGTTCATTATTTGTAATACACTTAGGATTATTGCATTTGATGATTCCTTGAAGTTCGTTGGGTGTAACGACTTTTTTCTTCTCAACAACCTCATAGTTGCGTATGATGTTGAGAACGACATTTGGAGCAACAACAGAAAGTCTTGAGATTTCTTCATCTGTGAAGAATTTGTCCTCGACTTTGATAATTCCTTTATGTCCGATTTTCTTTGACAGATAATTATAGCCTATAGTAACTACAGTTTTCAAATTCTGAAGTCCTAAAATATTGGCCACTTCGTATGTCTTTTCTGAAGGTATATGGTCAATGACGGTACCATTTTCTATTGCTGCTACCAATCTTTCTTTCTTGCTCATTGTTTACTGGCTTAATAAAGTTCTGCTTATTTAATAATAGTAGGGTCGTTAGTGATTTCATCCATAGACAAGCCCAGCACGTCGCATATGATAGCCTCACGTGCATAAAGGCCGTTTTGTGCCTGCTGGATATAATATGCATGCGGATTTGTGTCAACCTCATATTCTATTTCGTTAACACGTGGAAGCGGATGCAATATTTTCATGTTATCCCTTGCGTTATTGAGCATGTCGTTTTTTAGAATATAAACATTTTTTACTTTCTCATATTCCATTAAGTCAGAGAATCTTTCTTTCTGTACTCGTGTCATATATAGAATGTCGGCCTCGTTTATTATTTTTTCGTTGAATGCCGTATGTTCCACATATTTTATATTATGTTCTTTACAATAAATTTTATATTCATTAGGCATTGCAAGTTCCTTAGGCGCAATGAAATGGAACGTTGGATTGAAGTGTCTCATTGCCATGATAAGAGAGTGAACAGTTCTTCCGTATTTCAAATCACCAACGAGACATATATTCAGATTTTCAAGTGTGCCTTGCGTCTTGTATATTGAGTATAAATCAAGCATACATTGTGAGGGGTGTTGGTGTGCACCATCTCCAGCATTAATAATTGGTATTGGGGCAACTTCACTTGCATACTGTGCAGCACCTTCAATATAGTGGCGCATTACAATCGCATCGGCGTAGTTGGATACCATTAATATCGTATCCTTTAATGTTTCTCCTTTAGTCGCGCTTGTTACTTTCGCGTCACTAAATCCTATAACACGTGCTCCAAGTCTATTTGCTGCAGTTTCAAAACTTAGGCGAGTACGTGTAGAAGGTTCAAAGAAAAGCGTAGCTACAACCTTGCCTTTTAGAATTTCTCTGTTAGGATGTTTTTCAAACTCTTGTGCCAACTTTATCATGTAAAGAATTTTCTCCTTTGATAAATCAGCAATAGTTACAAAATTATGTTTTCCCATTAATGTAGTGTTTCTAATTCGACCGCTAAGTTAAGCATTATTTTTAATTTATGATTGATATTTCAAAAGAAAAATAGTATTTTTGCAGCTAATTAGTTTTTTATTATAAATAATGAGAAAAACATTTGTGCGTATCCTTTGGGGAACGCTTTGTGCGGTTATAGTATTTTTGGCTGTTAGTTTTACTTCCATATGGTTTGGATGGATTGGTTATATGCCAGATTTGGAAGATTTGCAAAACCCTATTAGCCGATATGCCTCTCAGGTTTATTCTGTAGACGGCAAGATTCTTGGTACATATAATATGAATCGTGAAAATAGGGTACATGTTGATTATGATGGTATATCGCCTTATTTGGTTCAGGCTTTGGTCGCTACAGAAGACGAACGATTTTACGATCATTCCGGCATAGATTTTATCGCATTAACTCGTGCTGTTGTAAAACGTGGAATTTTAGGACAGAAAAGCGCAGGTGGCGGTTCAACAATAACCCAGCAACTTGCAAAGCAACTCTATTCAGCTACAGCTAAAAGCACACTTGAACGTTTGTTGCAGAAGCCAATAGAATGGGTTATTGCTGTGAAACTTGAGCGTTTTTATACAAAAGAAGAAATAATAACAATGTACCTTAATTATTTCGACTTTCTCCATAATGCTGTAGGCATCAAGACTGCTGCTGATGTTTATTTTGACAAGGATCCTAAAAATCTTACATTGACAGAGTCTGCCACACTTATTGGCTTGTGTAAGAATCCTTCATATTTTAATCCTGTAAGATATCCTGAAAGATGTACAGATCGCCGTAATGTTGTTCTGGGGCAAATGTTGAAAGCTGGATATCTTACAAATGAAGAATATCAAAAAGCTCATGATGAGCCCTTGGCTCTTAATTTTCATCGTGTTGACCATAAGGATGGTATTGCAACTTATTTTAGGGAGTTTTTAAGACAATACATTATGGCTCAAAAACCAACGTTGGAAGATTATCCATCTTGGAATAGGGTTCAGTTTACAATTGATTCTTTGGCATGGGAGACTGATCCTTTGTATGGCTGGTGTAATAAGAATCATAAGAAGAATGGTGAACCTTATAATGTGTATACAGATGGTTTGAAGATTTTTACAACAATAGATTCCAGAATGCAGAAGTATGCTGAGGAGGCCGTATTGAGGCATGTGGGGAATTATCTTCAGCCGGCTTTTACGAAAGAGAACAGAACAAAGCCAAACGCTCCGTTTACTAATGCTCTTACTGCTGCTGAGGTAAAAGGAATTCTGAACAGGTCAATAAGACAGAGCGAGAGATATAGGGCTATGAAAGAGCAAGGTGCTACGGAAAGTGAAATACAAAAAGCATTTAGAACACCTGTTGAGATGTCCGTATTCACGTATCATGGTGATGTAGATACAGTGATGACACCGCTCGATTCAATTCGTTATATAAAATCATTCTTGCGTTCTGGTTTTGTCAGTATGGATCCGCATAATGGTGCTGTCAAGGCTTATGTGGGAGGCGTAGATTTTACTCATTTTACTTATGATATGGCTACACAGGGACGCAGGCAGGTGGGATCAACGATAAAGCCGTTCCTTTATGCTTTAAGTATGTCTAACGGTATGTCGCCTTGTGATGTTGCACCCAATGTTCAGAGATCTTATGGCAACTGGACACCAAGAAATGGCAGTCGGTCAAGATATGGACAAATGGTAACCCTGAAATGGGGACTTGCACAGTCGAACAACTGGATATCTGCGTATTTGATGAGTCGTATTAATCCTCAGGATTTTTTGCGTATATTGCGTGATTTCGGTATAAACACTTATGGCGTATATCCGTCTATTGTACTTTGTCTTGGCCCTAATGAAGCCTCTGTATGTGAGATGGTAAGTGCTTACACTACGTTTGCAAATCATGGAATACATTGTTCGCCTATGTTTGTTTCAAAGATAGAGGACAACGAAGGCAACGTAATAGCTACGTTCCAGCCACGTATGAATGAGGTGATAAGCGAAGAGAGTGCTTATAAAATGCTCGAGATGCTTAAGGCTGTGATGGATGGTGGTACAGGTAGCCGAATGAGATATAAGTATAAGGTTGAGTGTGATATGGGAGGCAAGACTGGTACCACCAACCGTAATGCCGATGCTTGGTTTATGGGTTTCACGCCATCTTTGGTAAGCGGCTGTTGGGTTGGCGGTGAAGATCGTGACATTCATTTCGACTCTACCAGAATGGGACAGGGCGCTAATATGGCTTTGCCTATCTGGGCGTATTACATGAAGAAGGTGTTTGCCGACCGTTCTCTGGGATACGATCCTAACGAGAAGTTTGATATACCTGAAGATTTCAACCCCTGTGTTTCAGAGTTTGATGACTATAGCGCAGGAGGTATTGAAGAGGTGTTCGAATAGCAATTAATTATTATCCGATAGTTCGTTATTATTGAGCAATACAAAAATAAGAGGGTGGGGCTGATTGTTTAGCCTCACCCTCTTATCTTTTCAGATACCATCACATTTACTTCAAATCAGTCATTAGTTCATATACATTTTTACCTTTTTGCGCATCCATATTTTCAGCCGCATTTCTATTTTCTATTAGCGAAAAATAGTACTAAAATCCGTTTTATATAAAGCAAAAATACAGTTTCAATTCTGATGACGATTCTGTTCTTTTAGCCAGCAAGGCTATGAATTTTTACGGTCATTCTGTCACTACAAACTGAAACGTACCTTGAACAATATTTCTCGTGGACGTAGACGGGTGGATGTATATATGCGTTGTGTGTCTGTGAAATATCGGCGCTCAAACAGATCTTTACCAAACAGGTTATGACAAGCTGCGCCTATCTCAATGTGTCGTGTCTTGTATGTTATCGAAAGGTCGGAAAACAATGTTGTCGACACCGATTCGTCGTTGCTGTGATACATCTCGTTGTCAAACTCAATAATCCAGTTGCCAGGCATGATATATGTGCGCAGTTTATGGGTAAAATAACATAATGTTTCGTCATAACCGTCTGTACTCTCCTGATTGGTCTGATGGTTACGGTTTAGTGAAGACGTCAAGTCAGCAGAGAGCCAATATAGAGGCTTTATAGAGATGTTGAGCTTTATCTCGCTGCTTTCCATCCTGAATGGCTGCACATTGTCATTTATGAGCATGCTGTAGTTGTTCCATGTCTGACGTGCTGATAATTTAAGCAACAAACCGGCCCAGTCGAAGCTCTTACTTGCCGAGCCGTTAAGCGTAATCATGCTTACGGACGAGCGTTGGTCTGACGGAGTGCTGCAATAAACATTATCTACAAGTTCACCCTTATACATCAGCATGTTGCCCATACGGCTGTAGACGATTCCGCCATTGGCAAAAAATCCGCTTATCACGTTCTTATACCTTGCAGCGGCATTCAATACAAAAACGTCAATATAGTCAAGCTGTCCGTTGCCGCGACGCGCTGTTATATAGTCGGTGAACACTAGCGTCGGCATGGATGTCAGTGCGTCCTGCGGCATCCATGAATATGAACCGCCTGCCGTAAGTTGCCATCGCGCTGTTGGCTCATAGCTGAAATAGAGTGATGGGTCTGCCGTAAACTTATGTGCCGACAGCGAATTCAGACTGCGATAGCGCCAGTTTATCGGCACATTAAGACTGATACTTACGTCGTGTGTTTTAATGCTTATGTCAGGAGATACGTAAACCCTATATTCATCATACTTATCTGTAGCTGTGTTCACCGAGTTTTCTACGTCTATGTTCTGCCGTTTCAGGTCAAATCCTACGGTATATGTAATATTCAGTAACCATAATCTGTGCCTGAAGTTTGTATAAGTTTTCCAGTCTAACTGACCTATGTTGAGTGTCTCTGCCGATCCGTCTGATATGAGCAGCGTTCCAGGTTTATAATGATAAGCGGCAGCTGAACTTAACGAGAAACTGTTTCCGCCTGAAAAATTCTTAATGAAACGCAGATCGTCTGCCACATATCTTTCACGCGGCCTTACGCTCTGCTGCGTTGTCTGTCCGTTAAGTACAGATGTACCGAGGCTGCGGTTAAAGTCTGCATATCCTTTAAGGGTGTTTACAAGATATAGCCTGTCTTTATTCACTTTATACATCAGCTCGCCTTCATATTCGTTACGGTATGCCCGTGCGTCGTTGTCCTGTGTTATCACGGCTCCGCTGCCTAAGTCGGTATAAATAGTCTGCGACTGCTGCCGCTCCTGACTCTTGTCGAACAGCCCCGTAAGTTGAAGTCGCAGGTCGTTGTCTGCCGCCGTCTTAAACAGCCAGTTGGTGGCAAGTATATGTGTGTTGTTAAACATGGTTCGGCTTTCGTCAAGTCCTGTTCTGCCCAGACCAATACCCGAAAGCAGTCCGCCTGCAGCCGGCACGCTCTCTTCGAGCGATGCCAATGAGCCAACTTCGCTGCTTATGTCCTTGCCTGTATTGTTGCATTTATACATTGATATGCTCTGCATCTTGCGCGAAAACAGCATTGCCAATGCCCGACTGTCATACAATGCGTCTGTCTTTCCCTGCAGAGTGGCGCCTCCGGCAAGCGACATCTCGCCCTGCCACATATCTTTCACCTTCTCGTCGAGCACGATGTTAAGCGCAGCCTGGTCACTGAACACTACATCCTTAAGTGTCTTCACTGGCTGATGATTCTCCATCACCTGCACCTTCTTCACCTTGCCGGCATCTATGTTGTTGCTCGCTACGCCATATTTGCTGCCCATGAGGTCCATGCCTTCAATATAAAACTTGTTGATGCTTTTGCCCTGATATGTTATGCTGCCGTCTTTTCCAACCTCCATTCCGGGCATACGTGATATGACGTCGGCTATCGAGCGGTCGTTTTTTTGACGAAAACTGCTAACCAGATAGTCTATCGTGTCGCCGCGCTGTGTTATCTTGTCCGGTTTCACCTTCACTTCTTTCAGCGCGAAAGCTTCTTCCCTCATGGTTATTGTCCGTCCGTCTTTATATGTCTTTGCAGCCAGCGTCACTGTGGCATAGCCCATACTTCTGAATACGAGCGAGTCGGTTTGTCCGTCTTCTCCTTCATACTTCAGAGTAAAGGCTCCCGTCTTAGCCGTTATGGCGTATGCCCTTATGCGTCCTGCTGTGCCTTTGAGCATAACCGAAACTCCTGGAAGCGGCTTGCCGCCCTCATCCTTAACAAGGCCCTTAAATGTCCGGGCATTGAGCAGTAGGGGAATCATAAGTAAAATCAGGACAAATATCTTTTTCATAATTGGGCATAATTTATTTTTCATATAATCATAAGCAGTTTCATTACTGAGGATGAAAGGTTAAGGCCTGTATGTCTCCATCAGATTCACCGGCTTTTTCCTCAATGCTTCAGTGTTTCCTGTTTCCATATAATGTTTGGTGAACGGAACACCGTTTACCTTTTCCATATAAAGTTTTATGTTGGCAAAATATTCCTTGTAGATGTCTTGCAGTTCCAGAGGAGTACAGTCTACATACTTTTGCTTGTCGACCGCCAACAGTCGCCCGTCGCCTTTTTCTATGGCTGTGCATGCAAACGAGAATGTTCCTGTTTCGTCAGTAGCCTTTAGTATCAGTCCAGGCAAGCCGCATAATTTCCACGGGCCGTCAGCTATGGGTATGTCGGCGGTAAACCATACGTGCCATCTGCGCCCGCGCAATTCGCCCACAGCGCTTTGGCATCTATAGCCAGCCACGGTGCTGTCGCTTCCTGTCAGAGTCCATTCTATATGTGGCATGTCTTCTTCATATTTAAAGAAATCTATCAGCACTCTGTCGACATACACCAGTCTTCCCGGTGATGGAATATTCTTATAAATGTGATACGCCTGCCCGCTTTGATATGGCTTAACCTGCTTGCGTATCTTCTCTAAGTTTATTTGCCCTGTAGCATTCATGCTGTCCATCAGGGCTTCTTTCATTCTGTTCATCCAACTGTAAAAGTGTGACGCACTGTTGCCTACGTCAAGCTTCATCACATCCTGTTTAGCTTCGTTTTCACCTTCTGCATTAGCATATCGCACCTGATATGTTACGCTAAGTCGAACACTGTCAGCTGTGGATGCAGACAGCGTCATAAACGACAACAACAAGAATATCATCATGTATTTTCTCATATCTTAGCTTATTATTTTTATGCAATGCATCAACATATTATCAGCCTCTCTTCATTAAGTTGCAATCCAATTTGTCATGGCATTGTTTCCTTACATGCTTAAAACTTTAAATTTTGTAGCGCGACAAGTATATGTCATAACGCAAAAGGCGCAGAGAGAGGGACGTAATCAGTGCGTAAACGGTTTTTCGTCTATTGATATTATCGCGCTCTTCCGTTTACTGCCGGGAATGGGCAGTGAGTTGCCGGTACGGGTGACAAGGAACTGTATTGGGTCGTCGTTATATTTATAATAAAGCGTTTTGTATTCATCGTATGTGCAATCTGTATAATTTCCCGAAGGCATTTCCACCAACATTCCGTTTCCGCTTGTTATTGATGTGCAGCAGAATGAATATATTCCGTCGGACTCAACAGCTTTGAGTATGAGTCCCGGCAGTCCGCGCAGTTTCCATGGGCCGTCGCTTACCGGAATGTCTGCCGTGAACCATGCAGTCCACCGCCGTCCGCCTATGTCTGTCCATGCCTTGCCACAACTGTATCCGCATATAGTGGTATCACCATCTTCTATATGCCACTGCTGCCGGTTGTCAACCACAGAGTATTTCACTCCGTCTAATCCAAACGTATCGTAAAATGTTATGCTGTCACCACCTGAAGGGCGCTTACATACATGCCATTGCAAACCGCCTCCGCCCACGTTCTTTGCGCTGCTTATGGCTATGTCAAGTGGCAGATTGCTTTCATTTATCTTTTTCATCTGCTCGTCACGCAGCCTTTGAGCCTCGCTATAAAAATGAGACATGGTACGCCCCACATCCAATGCCATAACGTCATGAGTCTTATGTCCGTTGCCGTATGTGGCATAAGTTGTATTATATACGATGTGCAGCATAACGCTGTCGGCTGTCTCGGCCGACATGACAACAAACTGCAATAACAAAAGTACCATCATGTATTTTCTCATAATATCATTATTTATAAATATTAATAGAAATGACAAAATAATATACTTATAACATCTTAGAAATAATCATTATAAATAAAGGCAACAGGCTTATAATATGCCTGTTGCCATACATTAATTACACATAATGTCCTGTATATTCGACATCAACAAGTACTGCCTGCATTTTGCTATTTATGTAATAAGTAAGTCTATAACATTCCCCATTTTCAAGTTTCGTTTCTACAACAACTACTGTTCCTGGCTGCAGTTCGTTGTTGTTGGTCGTATTTTCCGTAACACTATTTGCATTTGCGTATGACACCTGAGGAACTGTAAATGTAATGGCTCCCAACAATGCAATCATAGAAACTGCTTTTGTGAAAAATTTTCTCATGATATATAATTTTTTAATTATTCCGAAGTTCCTTATCAGAATACATATTTATATTTTTGCCATCAGGAACTTGATTTTACGCATAACAGTAGACACCATTAAAGGCCCTTTCCGCCGGATTTTCGACATCTGGATTGCGATATATTTTCAGATGACAGTTGATCAACTTCTATATTTATCAGAAAAAATCATTATATTTCGATATGGTGTAAACGATACTTTCGTATGTTCTGGCACTATTACTTGTTCGTCTGAATTAGCTTTTTTAACTGTCTTCTTGGAAATTTTCTTTAAATAAAATTTTCCGAAATCATCTAATACAACGACATCGCCATTTTTTACAGTTTCGCTAATTATAGACAAAGCAGCATTTACATAACTTAAAGTTGTAGAATGCTTTTCTCCGATACGCAATGATATTGCTTCTATAAACTGACTCTTATTCATATACAATTCTACTATATTATAAAATTTCCAACAAGTATTAAATCATCTGTTTCTAACATGATATTATAATCTCCACTATTCAAATCCCCTATATAATAAAGATTTTCATCTCCAGTCATTACATTTATAAATTCATCTTTTACAACAACACTTTGTGCATTTGTTATCATAACATGTACATTTTCATAATTTTCAAATTCAGATTGAATTGAAATATATTCATCTGAATAATATAGTTGTGGAAAATAAACAATTGAACGACCTTTATTCTTAATAATATTAGGGTATATATTACATATAATTTTTTCCCACGTTATATTAGAAGGCAATGATATTTGTGCATTTATGGAAATCCATCCAACAATGAACGCAAAAAATACTGATACTATTCTTGTCATAGCTTAATACTTTTAAATTTTTACTTATGCAAAGTAATTACAATACAGCAAAACATTAAGAATATTTCACTTCACAAAACTTCACGAAATTACAATCTATTGATTTTCAGTTATTTACAATAGCGCTAAAGTTCTTTTATGAAATGGTCAAGATCTTTTGCTCCTCCCTTTTTTTGAAACATTTTAAAGTATAAGCGTGACTTTGCCATTCCGAGAGAGCTATATGAATAAGGTGAGATATTGCATATTTCTTTAGATGAAAGACCTGCTTTCACCATACAGCAAATCCATACTTCATTATCATTTATGTCTGGATAAAACTCTTTAAGGCGTTTTGTAAAATTGTTGTATGCCTTATTCAAGGCTTCAACAAGTCTGTGATAATCAGCAGAAGACGGTACGGCATTTGGAGTGTGATACAATTTATATACATCCGTATCAGCCAAGTCAGCTATCAGCAGCTCACGATGTTTTTCTTTAAAGAGCATATGTTCATTCTGCTTAGCCAGCATCTCAGCCTCGTTACGCATTAAAGACTTGCGTATTTCAGTAAGTTTTTCGTTCGAGACAGATAATTCTGTTTCCAATTGTGCTATACGCTCTTCATTACGCTTCATTTTTTGCATTTCAGTTTCTTGGAGCTGGCTTAAATAATTATTTGCACGTTCCTGCTGTTCCCGTATGCGTTTTTTCACATTAGAATAATGTTTTATCAAAATTAAAGACACAACTATCACCGTAAAGATAATTACCGAAAGCAATATGGTAAGATTTGTCTTTGTCTCTGCCAATACAGTATTTTTACGCTCTATATCAATATTCTTCTCCACCTGTGACAACATATCTGATGTTTCATTTAACTCGCTTGCCGTCACAGAGTCGGAATACACAGAATATTTATCGTAATATTCCATTGCCTCGTCACGCTTGCCCTGCTTATTTAAGATTCTTATTATATCCAGACACGCATCTCTTTTTTCTGTATTATTACTGTAACTCATCCCACGTTTATTATATGCAACGGCAGAATCGAGCTGTCCTGTATGTTCAAAATAATATGCCCAAACATAATAATGAGACGATATGTCTTTGTCTGTCGTTGCAAGAAAGGGCGTATTCAATGCCGAATAAGCGTCATCAAGCTGACCTTCTTCAATATATATACCGGCCAGTTCCTCCATAACCATATTATAAAGGTTCGCGTCACCAATAGCCTTTGCCTTTTTGGCAGCATGCCGATAATAAGGTATTGCCGTGTTGTTCTGCTTGAGATAGCTGTACGATCGTCCTATATCTCTCAATGAATAAACTTCTGTAACCTGCGCACCTGCCTGCTTGGCATATCCGTATGCCAACTTATTATATCGTAACGCATCTTTATGCAAGCCCTTCGCCTCATAAACATATCCTGCCCATGTGGCAGAACGGGCTTTATAGCGGTTTATGACTGAATCGTTCTCCGCGTCAACGGCAATGGCTTTGTTGAACGATGCCAGGGCGTGGCCGTAGAGATGCATGTCACAATAGACTCGGCCGAGAAGATAATCAGCACGTACACGCTGAAGGGCACTGCCATGACTGTCATAATAGTTTGCTGCAGCGCGCATGGTTGAGTCTGACACATGTAGGATATAGCATTTATCGTCGGCTTCGGTGCGCGACAGTGCGTACCATAAGCGATAGTCTTTGCCCGAACGGCATATCTCGAGCGAGTCGCGCCTCAATATGGACAATGCGCTGTCGGGATGTCCTTCCATAAGGCTGTCTGCCGTGCGCAATATACTTTCAGTTCTGCCTCCGTCACGACATGAAAAGAATGTTGTGCAGAGCAACAAGAAGGGGAGTGCTTTTGTTATTAAAGAAGTTAAAGTCATATGCCTTGTAGTCTTTTATCTTAGTTTAAATTTACCAGCATTAAGCCTTACCGAAAGCATAGCTTGTAAAGTTGGTTTAAACACTTGGCATCAGCTCTTTTATATATTGCGTTTTTGCGTCTTGTGCAGTGAACTGACGAGTCCTGCGCAGTGCAAATATAGCGAAAGGCGAGTGCATTGCAAAAAGCAAAAAACTTGTTTTTGATTTTTGTACTGCCGAGCCAAATCCTATATTATGCAAATATACGGAAATTCATTTAATTTGTTTATTGGCATACCATGTTTTTGCTTTTAATTTAAACATTTTTTTTGCAATGTGAGATTGTTAGCTTTCGTAAATGTGTCGTAAATTTAGAATAGGTAAATGCAGTGTTCTGTTTCTTTTCATCTATTTAAGAACTTGTTATTTATGTTAATGGCGTAAATTGACATAATGTCAATACTATCGCATGATTGCTTTCTATTTGGTTTTAGATGGAGCTCTCAGACGGCGATATTTAAAAATTAAAATTTGCTGGCCGTGAAAACAGATATTTTTTGTGTGCAAGAGTAAACAAGTGAGTTTCAATGTGTTATGCGGAGTTGTGTCGATGTGCGCAATTAAATTGGCGTGTTTTTATGCCCAAACGTTCCTTTTTTAATAATATAAATCGGCTTTTTGAGGCCAGAATACGGGTGATTTATGCCTCGAAAGTGGCTGAATTGTCTTATAAAAGCATGCCTTTTATGTGATTATGTAAATAAACTTTACCGAATCAATACATTTTAGAGCGCTTAATTTTCTATTTCGTCATAAAATCGTGACATAAGTGTAATAACATATTGAATGGCTTAAGACGTGTTTTAGTATCAAAAAGAATTCTTTTATATAATTATACTACTTCAGTAAGATATGATTCGTGCTTAGTGTTACTGCAATCATCGTATAATTATATAAACGACTTGTTAAAATATTAATCAATCATTTGCTGTAAATAATGCAGATGAGAATGGTTCTTATTCCAATTTTATCGTAATATATACGATTGACAATGTTACCGGATTAATTATCATAGTTTTAGTTAGAGCATTCTTAGAGCGCGATTTTAAATTGTACTATTGCATGCTTTTATTCTCGGTGTTATGTGTAAATATATCAATTAACGATTAACAGTAACGGCTTGATAATATGTTTTTTATATTCAGTAAATTAATATAATATTAGTGAAATTATCAGGGCGCAGACGGTGCGTGTTCTGTAAATAGAGTTTAATCTTAGCCTGTCATATTGTGTGGATGACTGCTTGAAATTAAAATTAAGTATGTCGCCGGAATATGTTATAATTGGTGATTGGTGGGGTGCTACGGATTGCTGGTAATGTTAACTAAGATGATTGGCCGACTAAATTTTGTTCTTAATCTAATAATAAAATTTGCCACATATTTATATATAATCAATATTTTTCATTATCTTTGCCGATATAAATGATCTGACGTTATGATAGCGGCGTTGCCGGCAATCATATGTCAGGTGCTAAAATTTAGTGATAAATATTATGATTTTTGAATAAAGACTGACATTATGAAAATTCAAGATATATTACAGAGGTTAAAAATTGAATCTCTAAACAAGATGCAATATCAGGCTGGTGACGTGCTGGTGAATACAGATTCTGATTTGGTTATATTGTCTGCTACGGGCAGCGGTAAAACGTTGGCATATCTGTTGCCATTGGCCGGCATGCTTAATTCTGAATCTGACATGGTGCAGGCTGTGGTTGTAGTTCCCGGACGTGAATTGGCATTGCAGTCGCATGATGTGTTTTCACGTATGGCATGTGGCTTGCGCTCAATGCCTTTGTATGGTGGGCGTGCAGCTATGGACGAACATAAGAATTTGCGTAAGGTTAGACCACAAATTGTATTTGCTACTCCCGGTAGGCTTAATGACCACCTTGATAAAGGCAATATTGATGCCGATGGTATAAAATATCTGGTGATAGATGAATTTGACAAATGTCTGAAGATGGGATTCCATGAGGAAATGAGCGCATTGATAGATAAGTTGCCATATGTGGAAAGAAGAGTGCTGCTGTCTGCCACTGATGCAAACGAAATACCCGGCTTTGTTAATATGGGCAGAGTCGTGCGTCTTGATTTTCTTACAGATGAGCAGATACCTGAACGTATTAATCTTTTTGTGGTTAAAAGCAAGGAGAAGGACAAACTGGATGCTCTTAACGCCTTGCTATGCAGTTTTGGCGTGTCAAGCAGCATAGTATTTCTGAATTATCGTGATGCTGTTGAACGTGTAGCTGATTATTTACGGAGTAAAGGCTTTGTTGTAAGCGCGTTTCATGGCGGACTTGACCAAAAGGCACGCGAGGATGCTATTTACAAATTTAGCAATGGCTCGTCAAGTGTGCTCGTTGGTACAGACTTGGCTGCCCGTGGCTTGGATATACCGGATGTGGATAATATTATACATTATCATTTGCCTCAGGGTGAAGATGAGTATATACATAGGGTAGGGCGCACGGGCCGTTGGGAGGCATGTGGCAGGGCATTTCTCTTGTTGGGACCGGAAGAAACAATTCCTGAATATATAAAAGACATGCCTGATGAATACGTATTGCCGAATGATATAGAAACACCTCCGCAGCCCAAAATGGTGACGTTATATATCGGAAAGGGCAAAAAGGATAAAATATCAAAAGGTGATGTGTTGGGATTCTTATGTAAAATTGGAGGACTAAAGGGTGATGACATAGGACGCATTGATGTTAAAGAACGCTGTTCTTATGCAGCTGTGAGTCGTGAAAAATTGAAAAGCGTATTGACGAAAACTTCCGGCGAAAAGCTAAAAGGTATTAAAACTATAGTGGAGTTGATAAAATAATGCGATAAACAGAAAATAGATTATATATTTTCTTGAAAAAAATTTGCCAGTTCAAATAAAAGTCGTAACTTCGCAAGTGCTATGAAGCAAAAAATGTATAATTGTTAATTTTAAACCAAAACTATCAAATGAAGAAGTATAACTTTAATGCAGGTCCGTCAATTCTTCCACGCGAAGTGATTGAGAATACTGCGAAACAGATTTTAGATTTCAATGGCAGCGGCCTTTCTTTGGCAGAAATTAGCCATAGAGCAAAAGATTTCCAGCCTGTTATAGACGAAGCAGTGGCACTTATTAAAGAGCTGCTTAATGTTCCTGAAGGTTACTCTGTTCTTTTCTTAGGCGGCGGAGCTTCTTTGGAATTCTGCATGGTACCTTATAACTTCCTTATAAAGAAAGCTGCTTATTTAAATACTGGTGTATGGGCAAAGAAAGCCATGAAGGAAGCCAAATTGTTTGGCGAAGTTGTTGAAGTGGCTTCTTCAGCTGATGCAAACTTTACTTTCATTCCTAAGGGTTGGACTTGCCCTGATGATGTTGACTATCTGCATATAACAACAAACAACACTATTTACGGAACTGAAATCCGCAAGGAACTTGATGTAAACGTTCCTATGATTGGTGATATGTCTTCAGACATTTTCAGCCGTCCTGTAGATGTTGCTAAATATAAGTGTATATATGCCGGTGCACAGAAGAACTTGTCAATGGCAGGTGTTACTATCGTTATCGTTAAGGATGATGAACTCGGTAAGGCTCCGAGAGAGATACCTACAATGTTGAACTACCAGACTCATGTTGAAAAGGGCTCTATGTTCAATACTCCTCCTGTTGTTCCTATTTATACTGCTCTCGAAAACCTCCGTTGGATTAAGAAGATGGGTGGCGTAGAAGCTATGGATAAATTGGCTCATGAGCGTGCTGATATCGTTTATTCTGAAATCGATAGAAATAAACTGTTCCGCGGTACAGTTAATGCAGAAGACCGTTCATTGATGAACATCTGCTTCGTTATGAACGAGGAGTATGCTGAACTTGAGAAGCCGTTCTTAGAGTATGCTACTTCACAGGGTATGGTTGGTATCAAGGGCCATCGCTCTGTCGGCGGATTCCGTGCAAGCTGCTACAATGCTCAGTCAATAGAGGGCGTACAGGCACTTGTTAAATGTATGAAAGACTTTGAAGCTCAGCATTAATGCTGTAGCAGACAAAATGAAATGGTGTGTCGCTTGAATAAATGCGACATGCTGAATATGCAAGAGAAGCATATCGTCGGCGAGGGTTGATTATCATATAATCTCTGGCATGGTGTGCTTCTCTTGTTCATTAAAGTATTTTGGTCTTAACCTTAAATTTTACAAACAACAATTTAATTAACAACGAAATGAAAGTATTAGTAGCAACTGAGAAACCCTTTGCAGCTGTTGCTGTTGAAGGAATAAAGAAAGAAATAGAAGGTGCAGGCAACGAACTCGTGTTGCTTGAAAAATATACAGATGTAGCTCAGCTTCTTGATGCCGTTAAGGATGCTGATGCTATGATTGTACGTTCTGATAAGGTTACTCCGGCTGTGTTGGATGCAGCTAAAAATCTTAAAATAGTAGTACGCGCCGGTGCTGGTTACGACAGCATTGATACAGCTTATGCTAAGGAAAAAGGTGTAATTGTAGAGAATACTCCTGGACAGAATTCAAATGCCGTTGCAGAACTTGTATTTGGCTTAATGGTTTATGCTGTTAGAAATTTCTATAATGGCAAGGCCGGTACAGAGCTTATGGGCAAGAAACTCGGAATTTTGGCATTTGGTAATGTAGGCCGTAATGTGGCTCGAGTTGCTAAAGGCTTTGGAATGGACGTTTATGCTTACGACGCATTCTGCCCGAAAGAGGTTATTGAGGAGGCTGGCGTTAAGGCTGTTGATTCTCAGGAAGAATTATTCAAGAACTGTGATGTCGTTTCTTTGCATATTCCTGCAACTCCTGAAACAAAGCAGAGCATCAACTATAATTTGGTAAATATGATGAAGAAGGGTGGTATGGTAGTAAATACAGCCCGTAAGGAAGTCATCAATGAGCCTGAGTTGATAAAGCTTATGGAAGAGCGTACAGATTTGAAATATATTACAGATATTAAGCCTGATGCAGATGAAGAGTTTGCTAAATTTGAAGGACGCTATTTCAGCACTCCTAAGAAGATGGGTGCACAGACTGCTGAGGCTAACATTAATGCTGGTATTGCTGCTGCAAAACAGATTAATGCTTATTTCAAGGATGGTTGCACAAAGTTCCAGGTAAATAAATAATTATTGATATCTTAACTGTAATATAGAAGGAATAATATTATGGCTAAAATTAAACCATTCAAAGGTATACGTCCGCCGAAACAGTATGTAGAGGAGGTTGAGTCTCGTCCATATGATGTGCTTGATTCAGAAGAGGCACGCGTAGAGGCTGGCGATAACGAAAAGAGCCTTTATCATATAATTAAACCTGAAATTGATTTTGAACCGGGTACAAGCGAATATGATCCGCGTGTATACGAGAAGGCCGCAGAGAACTTTAAGAAATTCCAGGATAAGGGATGGCTGGTTCAGGATGATAAGGATAATTATTATATCTATGCTCAGACAATGAACGGAAAGACACAATACGGACTCGTTGTTTGTGCTTTTGTTGATGATTATCTTAATGGTGTGATTAAGAAACACGAACTCACTCGTCGTGACAAGGAAGAAGACAGAATGAAGCATGTTAGAGTTAATAATGCAAATATTGAACCTGTATTCTTTGCTTATCCTGACAATACCGTATTAAATGATGTAATTATGAAGTATGCTCAGACAGAACCTGAGTATGACTTTATTGCACCTATTGACGGATTCCGTCATCAATTCTGGATTATCTCTGACAGCAAGGATATTGAAGTTGTTACTGAGGAATTTGCTAAGATGCCTGCATTGTATATTGCAGACGGTCATCACCGTTCTGCTGCCGCTGCTTTGGTTGGTGCAGAAAAGGCAAAGCAGAATCCTAATCATAAGGGTACTGAAGAATATAACTACTTTATGGCTGTTTGTTTCCAGGCTTCTCAGCTTACAATTCTTGATTACAACAGAGTTGTGAAAGACCTTAATGGTCTGAGCTCAGAGGAATTCTTGAAAGCATTGAGCAAGAACTTCGACGTAGTAGAGAAAGGTGCAGATATTTATAAACCTGATCATTTGCATAATTTCTCTCTTTATTTAGATAATAAGTGGTATAGTCTTACTGCTAAGCAAGGTACATTTGATGACAAAGATCCTATCGGGGTTCTAGATGTTGATATTTCTAGTCGCTTGATATTGGATGAAATATTGGGAATAAAAGATCTCCGCTCAGATAAACGTATAGACTTTGTGGGTGGACTTAGAGGTCTTGAAGAGTTAAAGCGCCGAGTTGATAGTGGTGAAATGCGTATGGCATTGGCTCTTTATCCTGTTACTATGCAACAGATTATGGATATTGCAGACAGTGGTAAGATAATGCCTCCTAAGGCTACTTGGTTTGAACCGAAATTGCGCTCAGGACTTATTATTCATAAACTTGTTTAAAGAGAACAAACTTAAATTTTTTAATATAAATACACCAGCTTAATGGGTATTGATGAATTTAAGACAATAACGAATGTTGGCGAGGGAACTTATTCTGAAAAGAGGAGTAAGTTCCTCGCTTTTTCACATCATGTGGAGTCTGAAGATGATATAAGGGAGCTGTTGGCTTTTTATAGGAAGAAGTATTTTGATGCTCGTCATGTCTGTTATGCCTACATGTTGGGGGCTGAGCGAAAGATTTTTAGAGCAAATGATGACGGAGAGCCAAGCAGTACAGCAGGTAAGCCAATCCTTGGGCAAATTAACAGTAGTGGATTGACAGATATACTTATTGTCGTTGTTCGCTATTATGGTGGCGTTAATCTTGGTACTGGTGGACTGATTGTTGCATATAAAACAGCTGCGGCTGCAGCAATAGAGAATTCTGTTGTTGAAACTAGGCAAGTTGAGGAAATTATTACCTATAACTTTCCATATGTTATGATGAATAATGTTATGAGAGTTGTTAAAGACATGAAGCCTAGAATATTATCTCAAACGTACGATACTACTTGTGAGATTAAGTTAAGTATACGTTTGTCTGAAGCTGAAATATTGAAAGCTAGACTAGCAAAACTTTCTTTTGAATAACCTGGTTTTCATATTAAAGCACACCACGAGAACATTTATGTTTAATGACTTTTGATCGGCATAAAAGTCATACAAGTTTTGAACATATTTGCTTTTTTCTTTGTTATATAAAAAAATAGTATTACCTTTGCGGTGAGTTAGAAAAGAAAACTTTAAACCTTGCAGTTGGTTTTCTGCATTTGATTTGAGTTTTCGTTAATGGAAGATTGGCAGAGTGACCGAATGCGCTGGACTCGAAATCCGGTATACCCTTTTACGGGTATCGGGGGTTTGAATCCCTCATCTTCCGCTTTAAAGCAGATATATATACATGTATATCTGCTCTTTTATTTTTTGTAAGTCCGAGTAACCCCAACATTGTTCGACACCACAATATAAGTTTTACTAAAAAAAACTATTACTGACATAGAATAATTTTGAATCTCTATTTTTTTATATTTAATTGCTTTTAGGTTTTATGACTCCATAGAAATTTATTGGGAATGAAATTCTACGGATCCAGTTTGCAGTTTTCTTGGCTCACCCGATAAATAGTGGGGAAAGAAAATAT
>NZ_HF986800.1:0-41618 GCF_000431195.1 Prevotella sp. CAG:255
CATTCGGTATTTCAAATGGAATATCCTCATCAATACATTTCACCTCCCCTGTGGCAATAATCTTCTCATAATAGGAATTATCGTCACCGCGGTAAATAATCGATTCTTTTTTATTTTTCCTTATTTTACCCTCCTTAACAAGTTTTGCTTTTTCTTCCCTGATTTTTTCAAGTAGCACAGATGCTGGTTCATCATTGGGGTCTTGCGGTACAAGTTTTCCCTGTATCGCCCATTGTAGTATGCTGTTTTTTAATTGTTTACCGTTCATCATATTCTAACCGATTTAGAAGTTCTCGTCTTTTTGTTTTTCAGTTAGGTAGAACTGATATAACTTTTTCCCTATCTTGTCTTTTTTGAAGGTACGTTCATGATTCATAGGTGTCATAGACAAACGAATTTTTGCCACTCCTTCATTTAATATTTTAAATTGTTGTGGAGTAATTCTAAATTGGGCTGTAGAACTAATTTCTGTAACAGGAATTACTATATTTCCACTTATAATACTGGTAGATTGACTTCCGTTACCAATTACAGTTCCTTTTAGTTCAAGATATTTACCTGTGAATGTCCTGATTTTCATAGTTGGTTCGTTAAGGAAATTCATCCTGTCTGAACGCACTGTAGCTATTATAGAATATATGGTGTCTTGTTTTGCCACACTATACTTCATGTAACAACCTTCGGCTGCAAGTGCTTTATAGGTGTAACCTACAGTTTGTGCTGATACGTTAGGAACAAAGACCAAGTATAAGAAAAAACTTAGTATGTAAAGATATAAATTTTTTATCATTTTTCTATTGTAATACCTAAAATTTTTTGAATTTCTGATAAAGTTTTGTCTATTTCATGTTCAAGTGTAGCTCGTTTCTTGTAATAATCGGACAGCAGTTCTGCAGGAGGAAGAATTTCTTCTTCTTCCTTCGGAAATTTACATTGGTCAAAGTTACAATCTATGTCAAGAAGCTGTTGCGCTGTAAAACAGCGTGATTTTTCGTCGTTATTTTCAGAATCTATAATTTCTTGACGGTTATTCCACCAGTCAATGATGGGCTGGCAGTGTTCTGCTCTCATTGGCTTTGTCTTAGAGAAGTGCTTGTATCCTTCCGGCATATCAAGGCGATAAAACCACGTGTTTTTTGTACAAAAGCCTTCTTCAGCTCCTTCAGCCTTTTCTTTATTAAAGAATATAATATTGGTTGCAATGCTTGTATATGGTGCGAAAATGCTTCCTGGCAGACGAATAATAGTATGAAGATTAAACTCCCGTAATAATTTTTCTTTGATGGCTAATTTTGCATTGTCTGTACCAAACAAGAAACCATCAGGCAAAATTACTGCTGCACGTCCTCCATTAGCAAGACGGTACATGATAAGTACCATGAATAGGTCGGCAGTTTCACTTGAACGTAAGTCTGATGGGAAATGTTGCTTTGTGTCATTTTTCTCATTGCCTCCGTATGGAGGATTCATCAAGATAACATCAAATTTATCTTCATCTGTATAATTAAGAACATCTTTTGTCAATGAGTTATCATGCATCACATGTGGAGAGTCTATGCCGTGTAATAGCATATTAGTAACGCACAACATATATGGAAACTGCTTCTTCTCAATGCCATAGATAGATTTTGTATATTTTTCCTGATCTTCCACGGTCTTGACTTTCTTTTCAAGAGCTTTTAGCCAGCTTGTTATGAATCCACCGGTACCGCAAGCAAAGTCAGCCATCTTTTCACCAATCTTCGGATCGATGATGTTTGCCATAAAGTCTGTTAAGGCACGTGGCGTGTAGAATTCTCCTGCTGATCCTGCTGACTGCATTTCTTTTAGAATGGATTCATAAATTTCTCCAAAAGCATGGCTCTCCTCATAATCGCCAAGGTCAAGTTGGTCTATGACATTTATTACTTGCCGAAGCAGCACTCCATCCTTCATATATTGGTTCGCATCTTCAAACGTAGTACGGACAATAGCACTACGCATAGGGGTTTCAGGTGTGACTGTCAGACCTTTTAATGTCGGAAATAGGGTGTTGTTTACAAAATCTAAAAGTTTGTCTGCTGTTAACGCTTCTCCATCTCCGTTGTCCTTTGCCCAGTTGCGCCATCGGCAATTTTCAGGAATAAAGGATGTATAATTTTCATCATCGAATTCCCAATCGTTCTCTTTCTCGTCATAAACTTTTAAAAACAGCATCCATGCAATTTGTTCAATGCGTTGGGCATCACCATTGATGCCTGCATCATTGCGCATAATGTTACGGATACTCTTGACAAAATTATTTAGTGCCATATTTGATTATACTATATTGCTATAAATTAAATTTTCAAGTTCTTTCACTGCAGATAAGTATTGTTTGTTACCGCCGAAAAATTTTGCTATATTAGATGGCGATCCCATTTTACTGAATGGGTCAAGGCGAAGAACATTCCTGCTCTCCAATTGTGTTATACCATCATCGGTGTATTTTTCCAGTAATGCTTCAAGTACTTTTTTTGCTTGTGTCCCGTATTTATTGAATATATCACGTTTCTTTACGTTTTCGGCTCTTTCACGCCTTGTTAATGGTTTCTTTCCATAAGCTATGTGGCATATGAAATCGAAGTCATCAACGTCGTCCATATTTTGCTCTTGTTTTAAGGCATGAAGGTCTATGCCATTTTCACGCAATAAATCTGTTATCTCAGTTTTGTTTTTCGCAGTATTCCAATGTAATATAAAATCATTAAGATTTTTATAAGTATCATTGATGTTCTTGCGAGTGTAATCTGTTATACTTTCTGTGCGTAAAAGTTTGCCATTGGTATCATATACTGAAACTATTTTATTGATAACCTTAACCGAACATCCATCCTTATTCACGATGGGCTTAAAATGATGTTCTGGCTCGCTGACCATAGAAGGTTTTTCTTTATATTGGGGATAGTTTATGGTTTCCTTGTATCCTTCGTTTATTGTTATAGGACCATCCCATTCCGGATCTGCAAACAGACGTGTAATATTGCGGAAATCCATAATGGTAAAGTATGTTTTACCTTCTTTTTCACGGATTCTGGTACCTCTACCGACAATCTGCTTAAACTCTGTCATAGAGTTAATGCGTTGATCAAGCACAATAAGTTTCACCATTTTACAATCAACGCCTGTAGATAGCAGTTTGCTTGTTGTTGCGATTACGGGATATTTTGATGCTACAGAAATAAAATAATCCAATTTAGATTGACCATATGGATCACTGCCTGTAATTCGAACTACATAATCGGGATTTTTTCTGCACATATCAGAGTTCTCATTTATAAGGGCTGTCCTCATTCTGTCTGCATGGTCTTCATCTGCACAAAACACAATGGTTTTTGCCATTCTGTCTGTACTTTTCAAGTATTTTGTTATCTCATGTGCCACTTCTCTTATGCGGTCCTCAATAACAATATTATAATCATAATCTGAGTTATTATAGATTCGATCTTCTATAGGATTTCCATGTATATCCGTTTGTCCTTTTACAGGTCTCCATTCATCACCTATATTTGTAGTGATGTTAACGACTCTGAATGGTGCTAAGAATCCATCTTCAATACCTTCTTTTAAACTATACGTATAAATCGGGTCATTAAAATAACTGATACTTGATTGATATTTGGTTTCTTTCGGAGTTGCGGTCATACCTAATTGTATTGCATCCGTAAAATAATCAAGTATTTCTCGCCAGTTACTGTCGTCTTTCGCACTGCCTCTGTGGCACTCATCAACAATGACCATATCAAAGAATTCAGGCTTAAACAATTCTTTATAATTCTGTTTTCCGCCTTGACCTATAAGTTGTTGATATAACGCAAAGTAAACTTCATATGCCGTACTGCCGTTGTTCAAATCTTGTTGATAATTTACTTTATGAACTGTTTTATTAAGCGGCTTGAAGTCTTGTTGTATGGATTGGTCAATCAAAATATTTCTGTCCGCCAGATATAACACCTTTTTTACCAAGCCTGCCTTTAATAATCGATAGACAATTTGAAAAGCTGTATACGTTTTACCTGTTCCTGTTGCCATGACGAGTAAAAGGCGTTTTTTCCCCTGTGCAACAGCATTGACTGTACGATTAATGGCATTACGTTGATAATATCTTGGAGGAAATATATCTTTTCCAGTACAGAATGGTTGTTCTATGACTTTCTTTTCTTTGTCAGACAGACCGTGACCATCATTGATTTCTTTCAAAAAGCGTGAATATAATTCATCTTTAGTAGGGAATTCATCAATCGATAAGGCACGTTCCTTACCGGTTAAAAAGTCATATTCTTGATAACCAAATCCATTAGAACTGAATGCAAATGGTACATCCATCATTTGTGCATATTCTTTTGCTTGTTGCATGCCAAATCCAATTGCATGATTTGCATCTTTTGCTTCAATTATTGCAATTGGAGTAGCAGGATTATAGTAAAGGACATAGTCTGCGTATTTGGCTTTACTACGAGCCACTAAATTTCCCCTAAGGTTAATTTTGCCGTCTGTTAATTTAACCTTAGTCTCCATTGTTATATCTTCCACTGACCATCCTTTATTTAAAATAGATGGAGTAATATAACGTAGTTTCACGTCTTCTTCAGATAAATCCCCAATATTATCCATACGCAAGTCTGATAAGTGTATGTTGACTTTAAGTTAATAGATGTAATTACTTGTAAGTCTGTGATTGTTGAAATTTGTTGTAACTTTATTATGATATTATAAAGAAATACGAACAATAATTGTAATGATCACGGAATGCAAAGTTACAGAATTATTTTCTCCTTTGGATGATTTTTGCTGTTTTTTTATTCATGATATAAAAATATATAATTCTATTTGATGAAATGTTTATATTTAATCACGATTTAGTTACGTAAAAGATACGAATAATGTAAAACGCGAAATTCGTGATAATTTGGTTATCGTTTTTGTTTATAATTACTACATAATATTTGTATTTTATAAATAAGTCAGTGTATAAGTTTTATTTTTTTGTTATTTGTTTTTCATGGCTGTATATATACAGAAAAAATATCCCGCAATATATTTTATCCGAAAACTCTTTACATTATTTGTGTACAGAGTTTTCTTTAAAATAGAAAATGAACGTATAACTGATGTTAAATAATCCTTGCTGAAGTCATGTCTTTATTAACATCTGTTGGCTTTATGCTCGCTTTTTAGCCTTAAAAATGGCAATTTCTGATGGTAAAATGGCTTGTTTCATTAAATAAATGGGCTTGTTGGCAATCGTAAATGGCCCACTTTTGTATGGTAAACGGCCGAGTAATATTTTTTAACTCTTTACGTTTCTTTACCCGAAATGTGTAAGTGGTTGTATTTCAGAGAATTGCGCTAAATGAGCATTTTGAGCAATTTTGTTGCCCGAAGGCAATGCTGTGAACAGCATAGCTATTCTGAGAGCGTCAAAATAAAAAAGTTTTCTGTTCTTAGACTGTATTCTGTTGTTAATTTTTAGAATATGTATGCGATGTTTCTTGTATTTATGTCGTTGCGTATAACGATGACAACTGATGATTCATGGGTGCTGGTGAGTACATATTGTGCCTGTTGTACATTGTGGCTGAATTGGTGATATAACAAGCGGGCAACAGCATGAATGTTTGTTCAGTGCTGTTGCCCGCTTGTTGTATTGTTTTGTATGTTACGCATTGTCCGTATGTGATGGCTGTGATGCCGCCATCATGCCGGACAATGGGGGATGTCTGCCGGTTGATGATTAGAAGTCAAGCTCCTTTCCGCGGTAGAAGTCGATGAGGCTTGTGTCGTAGACATATTCGTATTTGGCTATCACAAGGTCGCTTTCGGCCTTCAGCCAGTTGTTCTTTGCCTCGTTAAACTCTGTGATGTTGGCCTTGCCGTATTCATATTTTGCCGACATGAGGTCGAAGGCTGCCTTGTTGCTGCGGCTGGCCTCCATGCTGCTTTCGTATTTGGCGCGTGCGGCAATGGTGTTATAGTAGGCCTGCTGTATCTCCTTATACAGGTTTTTCCTTACGTTGTCGAGCTGAAGCTGCTGAGTTTCGCGTTCAAGCTTGGCCGAGCGTATGCTGTTTCGCGTGGCGAAGCGGTTGAATATCGGCACGTTGAGGCTCAGACCTATATATTGGCTGAAGTTGTTGCGCATCTGTCTGCCGAAGCTTTCGGCTTTGAATCCGCTTGTCTTGTAATAGTTTGAACCTATGCCGGCGTTAAACGACAGCGTGGGCAGCAGGGCGCTCTGGGCTATCTTGATGTTCATCTCGGTGCTTTTCAGCCGGTAGAGCTCTGCTTTTATTTCGGGCTTGAAGGTGATGGCCTCCTGATAAATCTCGTCGGGCGACGGGGGAACTGCCCCGGCCGACGGATCAATGCCGCCGGCATCGGGACGAATTATGGCGAAACCCTCGGGCGAGGGCAGTTCCAGCAGTTGTGTCAGGGCGAGCAGTGCCAGCCGGTAGTCGTTGTCGGCCTGTGTGTATGTCAGTCGGCTTTGGGCCAGCGTGGCTTCCTGTTGTGCCACGTCAACGCCGCTTGCCTTGCCGTTGCGGTACATCTCCTTGAGCCTTGCTACCTGCATTGAGTCTATTGAAATCTGGCGCTGTGCCACGTCGCGCATCTCCAGGTCATAGAGAATCTGCACGTATGCCTGTGCCACCTGCACGCTGATGTCGTTGCGCGCCTTTTCCATGTCGGCCGTGGCTGCTTCAAGGTTGAGTTTGTTGAGCTCTATGGTGCGCGGAATCTTCAGTCCGCTGAACAGCGGCACGCTTGTGCCCAGCGAGAAAGACGTGCTGCTGGTGTTGGTGTCAGAGTAGGTGTTCTCTGATGTCAGACCGCGTCCGAACGACCAGTTTTGTGACGCCGAACCGTTGAGGTCGGGCAGACGGCTGTTCTTTGCCGTGTTGAGGTCTATCTCGCGCTGCTGCTTGGTAACGTCCTGCTGCTTCACGGTGATGTTGTGCTCAAGGGCATAGCTGATGCACTGGCGCAGCGACCATCCCTGTGCGGCCTGCTCAGTCTGCGCTCCGGCGGCGGTTGCTGCCATGAGAGCTATTGAGGTTATTATGGTTTTCATGTCAAATGAGCTTTTTGGTTAGTTTTATTCGTCTGCACCGTCGTCGGTAACCTTCTTAGGTCCGCGAACACGGTCTTTGGCCGACAGGCCGCTCTTTATCTGTATGTTCACGCCGTCGCTCAGTCCGGTGGTAACCTTCCTGCGCTCGTAGGTCTTGTCCTCGCCGCTGCCCTTTACGATATAGACAAAGGTGTCTGAGCCGCTGAACTCTATGGCGCTTTCGGGCACGGTCAGTACGTTCTTCGCACTTGCCAGCACTATCTCGGCGTTGGCGCTGTAGCCCGAACGTATCTTGTTGCCTTCAGGCACGCTTACGGCGGCCTTTATCTCAAACTGGTTGGCTCCGTTGTTCTCTGTTGCCTTCGGCGAAATGTATTCGAGTTGTGCGTTGAACTTCAGGTTCTGCAGTGCGCCAATGGTAATCTTCATTTCCATGCCGGTTACGAGCTGTCCCACTTCGGTCTCGTCAATGTTGCCCTTAAATATAAGGTCGCCCATGTCTGCAACCGATGCTATGGTGGTTCCGTCGTTGAATGTGTTGCTCAAGATTACCGAGTTACCCACCTTTACAGGAATGTCGAGTATAAGTCCGCTGATGGTTGAGCGTATGAGAGTGCTGCTTGCGCTGGCATTGCTGCGCGACACACCGTCGCGTACAACCTCAAGGGCGTCGATGGCAGCAGCCTTTTCCTCTTTAGCCTGATTGAGCGTCTGGCGCACTTTGTCGTATTCGTCGGCGCTCACGAGCTGCTTGTCGTAGAGAGCCTTCTCGCGCTGGAAGTCTATTTCAGCCTGCTTAAGGTTGATGTCGGCAAGGCGCACGCGGCTTTCGGCAGAGCTTAGCTGGCTCATGTCGGGAATGACCTTCACCTTGGCTATCACCTCACCGGCCTTGACCATGTCGCCGGCCTCCTTGTAAATCTCGGTGATGATACCGCTTATCTGCGGCTTAACCTCCACCTCGTCGCGTGGCTCTATCGTGCCAGTTATGACCGTGGTCTTGTAGATGTCTGTAAACTTTGGAGTGAACTCTCCATAAGTCAGCGGCTTGGGCTGCGACTTTTGGTAAAGGAACACGAATGTTCCGATGAATATCAGAACGATAAGTGCTGCGACAATGAACTTAAAATACTTCTTCATGTTCAGTATGGTTTTAAATTATTTGTTTCTTTTTTATCAGTGATTTATCTTTTTGTGATGCGGGCTGTTATCATCATGGCCGTGTGTGCTTATTCGTCTCTCATGGCGTCCACCGGCTTTATGCTCATAGCCCTTGCTGCCGGAGCCAGGCCGGCCAGCACGCCGAGAATGCTGAGCAGGACGATGGCGCCAATGGCGGTCCAGAATTTTACCTGGAAGTGGGCTGTCACGATGCCGTCGGACGTGTTGCCGAGTTCAAGCATTTCGAGTATTATCACGGAGAACAGTATGCCGCTCATGCCCGCCACGGCCGTAAGTATGACGCTCTCGGTTATTATCTGTCCGAGAATGTTGCGCGGCGTGGCTCCTATGGCTCGCCGTATGCCTATCTCTGTTGTGCGCTCGCGCACCGTAACCATCATGATGTTGCTCACGCCGATGGCTCCGGCGAGCAGTGTGCCTATGCCGACGAGCAGGATGAGGAAGTTTACGCCGTTGAAAAGATTGTCGAGCATGCCGAAGAGCACCTCGGTGTTGAACACCATGATGCCTTTTTCGTCGGCAGGGTCAATCTGGTGGGCGTGTGCCACCACGCTTCTCATCTTGTCGGATATGCTGTTCATGGTTATGCCCGGCTTTGCCGTTACACATATCATGTGGACGCTGTCGCCGAGGTTGTAGGCCTTCTGCATCAATGTCAGCGGCACCACTACCGACTCCTCTGTGCGTCCGTTGATGTTCATGTTGCCCGAACTGTAGTCGACGCCTACCACGTCATAGTAGATCTTGTCTACGCATATCATCTTTCCGCACGGATCGCCGCCGCCCGGAAACAGGTCTTTATAAACCTTCTTGCCTATAACGCACACCTTGCGGTTCTGCTTAATGTCCATGTCGTTTAGGTAGCGGCCGTAGTACATCTTGGGCGCTTCCACCTCCTGATAGTTCGGCAGCAGGCCTTTCATTGAGCACGACGACTTCTTGTCGCTGAAGGTGGCGCTGCCTCCCCAGTGGGACAGCACCGGCGAGACAACTTCGAGTTCGGGCACCTGCTGCTTGAGGCGCTCCACATCCTTGTAAACCATGCTCCACTGGCGCCCTTTGCGGAATCCGGCATAAGGCTTGGTGGTGGGCTGTGCCCATATTATCGCCGAGTTGGTGGCAAAGCCTTCAAAGTTTTTCTGCAGCAACTCTTTCAGTCCTTGTCCTCCTCCGAGAAGCGACACAAGCATGAACACGCCCCAGAATACGCCGAATCCGGTAAGGAAGCTGCGGCTCTTGTTTCTCGTAAGCGTGTCGAGAATCTCGCGATAACGGTCTATGTCAAATCTCATCTTTTCTAATTAAGAATTATGAATTAAGAATTAAGAAAACATGCTTTTGCGGCTTTCGTTCATCCCAATTATGCATTATGAATTATGAATTGTGAATTATGAATTAAAAAAACTTATTCCGCTCTCAGCGCTTCGATAGGTCTTATCTTGGCAGCCTTGCGTGCAGGAATCAGTCCGGCAAGCGTTCCGGCAACGATCATCACTACCGTAGCCGATATGCATGTGCCGATGCCGACAGTGGGATTGTAGAACATCGTGGCCTCAAACAGTCCGCTGTCTACCTTCATCCGGCCTATCGTAGCGTCCATATATGCGTTGGCAGCCACGCCCAGCACCATGCCAATGTAGCCGAAGAAGGTGGTGATGATGATGCTCTCGGTGATAATCAGGCGCAATATCGACAGCGGCTTGGCTCCGATGGCCTTGCGTATGCCGAACTCGCGGGTGCGCTCCTTGACGGTTATCAGCATGATGTTGCTCACGCCTACGATTCCGCTGAGCAGCGTGAACAGACCTATTATCCACAGGGCGGTCTGTATTATGCCAATGCCCTTGTTCATCTGCATGTTCTGTGTGAAGCGGTTCCATATCCACACGGCACCTTCGTCGTCGGGAGCGGCGCGGTGGTTGCCGTTGATACGTGCCCTGTATTGTGTCTCAAACTCCTCGTTGTCCTTCTCTGTCTCAAGTCCGTGGAAGGAGAAAACTATGTTGCCAACCTCGTCGCCTTTGTTGTATATGGTGCGGAATGTGGTGAACGGGATGAACGCTCCTCTGTTCATGCCGCTCTTGTCGGCCTCGTAGATGCCTACCACGCGGAAAGCCATGTCGCCGACGTTGACATATTGGCCGACGAGATTGCTCACATCGCCGGGCAGAAGTTCCTTTGCGTCGTCCTCACTCAGCACGAGCGACTTGCGCGACTGCTCTATGTCAATCTGGTTGATAAACCTGCCGTAGAGCATCTCCTTCTTGTTTATCTTCACCTCGTTGGGATAAACGCCCGACAGAGTGACGCTCACGTAGTTGGCGTCCTTTGTAAGCGTTATGCCGCTTTGTTGCAGTTCGGCTCCGGTGTCCTCCACATATTGCTTGTAGCTTTGGTCGGTCAGGGCCTTGTCTTTGTCGTTGAGGGTTATGCGCCGGCCTTCTTTCAGACCGTCGTAAGCCTTCGACGTATACCCTGCGCCCACCATCATCGAGTTGTCGAGAAACCTGTCGCTCTGTATTTTCTGGGCGTTGATGAGTCCGTTGCCGGCTCCGAGCAGGAAGATAATCATGAAGATACCCCACGCCACGGCAAAGCCTGTAAGCGCGGTGCGCAGCTTGTTGCGCCTTACGGTGCTCCATATCTCAGCTAAAACGTCTCTCATGTTATTGTCATTGAATGTTTTTCATTAATTGTCCAGGCAGTTGTCAGACCACCGTTTCAAGTGCATTGCGCCGTGTTACTTCATCATTCCGTCGATGCCGAACGGCGAAGCGTGATGGTCGAAGTTGGTCTCTATGTTGCCTATCAGACCGTCCTTTATATGCACAATCTTGTTGGTCTCGTTGGCAACGCCGCTCTCGTGAGTAACCACAACAATGGTCATGCCGTCGTCTTCGTTGAGCTTTTTCAGCAGCTTCATCACCTCCACGCTGGTCTTTGAGTCGAGTGCACCGGTAGGTTCGTCGGCAAGAATAATCTGCGGCTTGGTTATCAGTGCCCTTGCTATGGCCACGCGCTGCTTCTGTCCGCCCGACATCTCGTTGGGATAGTGGTTTGCCCACTGCTCCAGTCCGAGCCTTTCGAGATACTCCATCGCCATGCGGTGGCGCTGCCTGCGGCCGACGCCCTGATAAAACAGCGGCAGCTCGACGTTCTCAACGGCAGTCTTGAAGGCAATGAGGTTGAACGACTGGAAGATGAAGCCTATCATGCGGTTGCGGTATTCGGCGGCGCGCGTCTCCGACAGATCCTTTATCAGCGTGCCTGCCAGGGTGTATTCGCCCGAGTCGTAGTTGTCGAGAATGCCCAGAATGTTGAGCAGCGTGGACTTGCCCGAGCCCGACGCCCCCATGATAGACACAAACTCGCCCTGCTCTATGTCGAGGTTGATGCCCTTGAGCACGTGCAGCGGCTGTCCGTTATTGTAGGTCTTGTTGATGTCCTTCAGATGTATCATTGTATTTTCCTTTTATATCATTAGACGTAATAACTTGGTTTCAGGTTGCATCATGAGCAATGTTTTTTTTCATGCGATGCCCCGGCAAGCGTGTGCAGGTGTCGGCGATACCGTCAAATGTGGCTTTTCGATGGTTAGAGAGAGTGGCGGTATGCCCGTTCCCGGCGGCCAGTGCGCCTGCCGCTTGCCGTGGCACGCATGGTGTTTGTCAGCCTCTTTTGTTCCCACGCATGATGTTTGTCAGCCTCTTTTGTTCCAGGCTTCGCTTATGTCGGCTATTGTTATGCCGAGCATCTCCATGTTGCGGAACAGTTCGGGCAGCTTTTCTTCCATAAACTGTTCGCGCCTTTCCTGCAGAATCATGTCCTTGGCTCCCTTCGTTACAAAGTACCCCAGGCCTCGCCTGTTGTATATTATGCCGGCGGATGCCAGAAGATCATACGACTTTACGGCGGTGTTGGTGTTCACCTCGAGCAGCACGGCATATTCGCGTACGCTCGGAATGCGCTCGTCGTCGTTATACTTACCGGTCAGAATCTCGTCGCAAAGGCGGTCTGCTATCTGTACGTATATGGCTTTGTCGTTGTTGAACTTCATAAATTAATCAGTTTGTTGTTTATCACCTGCATGCGGCTGTATAGCCTGTAGGCCATAACCCAGTTGAATATGCCCAATAGGGCGAATGCCGTCATTGCTGTATATGACGCGGTTTCTGCCGTCATTGTAATATCTGCTGGTGCCGTACCGCTGCCGGATTTGGATACAATCCATACCAGTGCAACGATGAGTATGACGTGTATGGCTGAGACGATGACGCTATTGTAGCGGTTTAGCAATATGCTTCCGAGAACATAGAGCGACTGTGCCCAAAGCAGCCATGCCGCACATGCCGCATAGACGGCTGCCGACTTGACGCCAAGGATGTACATGTCGCCGGCCACGCGGCTTATGTTGAAAAACACAGGGATGCCCCATTGTATCCAGTCGAGTCCCAATGCGGCGAACAGCGCCACGCGTATCACGTCGGCAAGGCAGAACATAAGGGCCATGCCTATAAGCTGTATGGCGAGCCATGCCATATGAGAGAGAAACTTCTCAAGGGCTGTTGCCGGCAGCATCTTTACCGTTATGCGCTGCTGCTTGGTCTTGATGTTCTGGCAAAACCATGTTCCGCTGATGATAACCCAGAAGAAGTAGGCCATGCCGCAGCTTCTTATCGCCCTTATCAGCGTAAGCTGCTGCATGTCGGCCGGAATGCCTTTGTAGCTTGCAGTGACGGTGTTCATCAGAAGAATAAACAGATATACTGCGAGAGCGAGGAACAATACTCTTATCATTGTATTGCGTGAGTATCGCTCAATCCATCTGAATGTGATGCCGAAACGGCTATAGTTGAAATTGCTCATAGATTGATCCATTTATTGTTGATAACTTGCGAGCGCTTGAACAGCCTGTAGGTCAGCCACCAATTTAGCAGACCGACCATTATGGCGACGGCCGTATAAACATAAGCAATGGTGTTCACGAGATTCTGGCTCTTCTCGATTGCCAGGAAGATGCTTTCCTTAGGGATATAGGATATTATTATCAGCGACAGTATGCCGAGCGCGAAGTGAGCGCATGAGGTAAGTATAAACTGGCGGCGACGGAAGAAGGCTCCGCCCAGAACGTAGAACGAGTGAGCCCAGAACACCCATGCATTGACGGCCAGAACGCCTGCAATAAAGTTCAGCCCCCAGGCTGTCATGCGCATTGAGTGTGTGTCTGCCGGGCCAAACCACATGTTGAGCACGTCGGGTATGGTGCTGTAGGTTCCGTGAGAGCCTGATATGAAGCAAATCAGCATGCGGCAGAAGTCGGCCAGACAGAACGCTACGACGCCGATAAGCACCCATACCACCGTGATGTATAGTGCGCGGACGATAAACTTCTCGAGGTCGGATGCCGGCAGCATCTTGAACGTTATGCGCTGCTCCTTGGTCTTCATGTTGTTCATAATCCAGCATCCGCTGATAGTTAAGTAGAAAGTGAAAAAGAAGGTGCATGTGATTGTTGCGCTTTGTATGTTGCTTTCAACAATAATGTCGGGCTCGCCGTGGCTTGACATCACCGATATTATGAACGGCACCAGGTATAGGAAAAACATGCATCCGGCTATGGTTGCTATCTCTTTCTTGGTGGCCTGCATCGACCATTTAAAGGTTTGTATGAATCGTTTTGTATTAAAGTTGCTCATCTTGAATCGTTTTTAATCTTATGTTCTATGTGTGTCTTGTGCTGCATCGGCAGTTATTCGCGCGGCAGCAGCTTCTTTGTTACGGCGTTGAAGAGCAGTTCGAGATTGAGCTGAGTTTCGTCTTCGTCCTCGCGTCTGCGTGTTATCACGGCGTTGCCCTGTAGCGACGGCTCGGCGTAGATAACGTCGTCGGCCGGCTCGCCCATTGAGCGGAACTCAAAGCTGTATTTGCTGCAGATGTCGGCCACCGACTCGTTGAGCAGCAGCTCTGAGTGGTCTAGTATCATGATGTGGTCGAGCAGCGACTCCACGTCGTGCACCTGATGGGTTGATATTATCATGGTGCGGTCGTCGCTCATGTTGTTTGCCACCACCTTGCGGAACTGGCTCTTCGACGGGATGTCTAATCCGTTGGTAGGCTCGTCCATCAGCAGCAGCTTGGTGTTGGCAGCCAGGGCGAAGCTCATATACACCTTCTTCTTCTGTCCCATAGACAGCTCCTTGAGGTTGATGTCGGGCGTAAGCTCAAAGTCGCTCAGGCAGCTGTTGAGCACCTCGCGGCTGAAGCGCGGATAGAACGGCTCGTTCATCTTGACATAGGCGTCGAGGCTCATCGGCATCAGCTCAAACTCCTCCGGCACGAGGAATATCTCGCTCAGCACGGTTGGGTCGTGGCGGTCGGCCTCAATGCCGTCTATGGTTATAGAGCCTTTCTCCTTGCGCAGCAGTCCGCTGATGAGGTAGAGCAGTGTAGACTTGCCCATGCCGTTCTTGCCGAGCAGTCCGTAGATGTTGTTCTCGCTGAGAGACAGGCTGAAGTCATTGAACACATATTGTTTTGCGCCTGCGTATTTGTATTTTAGGTTGCTTATTTCTATCATATTGTTTCGTTTTATTTTAAGGGGTGTTTGTTGTTAATGGGAGAGATGGGAGTAATGGGAGGGATGGGGCAGTGGTGGGGGATTATCGCTTACGCTGCGCGCTCCTCTTAAAGCTGACCTGCCAGCAGATATTCGTTGGTCTGTGTCATCACCAGCATGTTGTCTACAGTGAGCATTTTGCCCTCAGCATCGCTCCATTCATAGTTTGTCACGGCCATCACGTTACTCATTTCATGGCGGTATTCGGTGCGGCTGTCAGGGCGGTTGAAGCTCTTGTTGCGGCTGTTCCATGTGCATCTTTCAACGGCATATCCGTCGGCCGTATAGCTGAAGTCGAGGCGGAAGGCCGGCACATATTTTCCCGTCAGACTGTTGTATCGGCTTGCCGTTTTGGCTGTCAGTCGTCCTGCGGCGTCGTAAGTGTAGCTGTATTTCAGCTTTCCGCTTAGACTGTTGCCGCTCTTGTTCATTACATACATTGTGTTAACCTGTCCGTTCTCAATGTCGGCGTTATATGCATATTGCGAGTTTGCGCTTCCGGCGGCGTTAAGATACATCGCCATGATTGTTGCTGTTGTGATAATAGTACTCATAATTGTTAATGTCTTTAATTGTCAATAATTGTCTTTTTGTTAATGTCTTATAGTGTACTAGTTTATTAGTACACTGCAAATGTAGACTAATAAAACATAACTTCCAAGCATTTTGACAAGAAAGTGCAATTAAAGTGCAATTTTTAACGTCTGTTTACGTTTTATGGCTGAATATTGCGTGGATATAAACAGAATTTAAGAAAAACGCCGTTTATGAAGCCGCAATAGCCATGCTGGGGCATGCCGGCTGATAGTGCGATATGCAATATAATAAGGTGTATTAGGTGTACTATGTCCCTGTGCCGGGTGTACTACGTGTATGACATACCCATGCCGCGGCACGCTGTCAGACGGCAGAATATCGGGCGTTTTCTAAAAGGTATCCTTTCGCATTGCAAAAGGGCACCTTTTAGCCTGCAAAAGACGGCCTTTTAGAGCCTAAAACATGGCCTTTTGCAAGGCGTTGAATATCAGACGGTTATGAAGGACGATGGAAACCATGCTCTGAAAGACCTTTCCGGCGATGCCGGATGCGCCTCGGTGTCTGGGGCGTAACATAGTCGTGATGCGCACGTTTAGGGCAAAAAAGGCCGGATAATTTGGTTTTGCACCCAAAAAAACGTAACTTTGCAGGATGAAAAGGCGGTGAGCCGGGCACGACGGCAAACAAGGCATGAAGGCCGGCGCGCCGCCCGGCATAATTTAAAACAATAAAAACAATACAAATATGGACACACTGAAAAAAGCATTTGCATCAAAGCTGCTGAAGATAAAGGCTATAAAGCTTCAGCCAAACAATCCGTTCACATGGGCTTCGGGATGGAAGTCGCCCTTCTATTGCGATAACCGCAAGGCCCTGTCGTATCCTGACCTGCGCAGCTATGTGAAGCTCGAGCTTGTGCATGCAGTGCTTGAGCATTTCCCGCAGGCTGATGCCGTTGCCGGCGTTGCCACAGGAGCCATAGCTCAGGGAGCGCTCGTGGCCGATGCTCTTGGTCTGCCGTTCGTTTATGTCCGCAGCAAGGCTAAGGACCACGGCATGGGCAACCTCATTGAGGGTGAGCTGCCCGAAGGCGCAAAGGTGGTTGTCGTTGAAGACCTTATATCTACAGGCGGAAGCAGCCTTAAGGCTGTTGAGGCTCTGCGCCAGGCAGGCGTCGAGGTGGTAGGTATGGTTGCATCTTACACTTACGGATTCCCCGTTGCACAGAAGGCGTTCGAGGATGCCGGCGTAGAGCTGGTAACTCTTACCGACTATGAGCACGTAGTGGCTGAGGCTGTTGAGACAGGATATATCTCTGAGGCCGACGTAGAGCTGCTGCACGAGTGGCGCAAGGATCCTGCTAACTGGAAGAAATAACACTAACAGCACATACGCCGCAGACAGCGGCGGTGTGGATAACAAAAATAGAGACATGAGCAGCAAGTATGAGAGCGGAGTGAAGCAGATACCATATCCGCAGCAGAATGTTTATGAGCGGCTTAGCAATCTCGAGAACATCGAGAAGGTGAAAGACCGCATACCGGCCGACAAGATCAACGACCTGACGTTCAGTCGCGACAGCGTGTCGGTGAGCGTGCCGCCCGTGGGCAGCATAACGCTCAACATCATCGAGCGCGAAGAACCCAAGTGCATAAAGTTCGAGACGGCCAACTCGCCCGTGCCTTTCACCATGTGGATACAGCTCTTGCCCGTAACCGACACCACAAGCAAGATGAAAGTTACGGTTAAGGCCGACATACCCATGTTCCTGAAGCCCATGATAGGCAGCAAGCTGCAGGACGGCGTTGACAAGATTGCCGACGCGCTGGCAGCCATTCCTTACGAGTAGGCCGCGGCGTTTAGGGCTTATACCTTATATAATAAATGCAGCCCCATTACGGCCGGGCGCGCAGACGCCGGCCGCAGTGGGGCATTATGATAAAATTAGTATTGCGATGTCAAATAAACTTTGGGAGAAAAATTACGGAATTAACGAAGATATAGAGCGGTTCACCGTAGGGCGCGACCGCGAGATGGACATGTATCTGGCCAAGTATGATGTGCTGGGCTCAATGGCACACATCACCATGCTCGAGTCGATCGGACTGCTTGGCAGCGACGAGCTTAAGGCACTTCTGGCCGAACTGAAGAACATCTATGCCGTGTGCGAGCGCGGCGAGTTTGTCATTGAGGACGGCGTAGAGGATGTTCATTCGCAGGTGGAGCTCATGCTTACGCGCAAGCTTGGCGACATGGGCAAGAAGATTCACAGCGGACGCTCGCGCAACGACCAGGTGCTGGTAGACCTTAAACTCTTCATCCGTCATGAAATCAGAGACATCGCAATGCTCGTCAAGGTGCTTTTCGATGAGCTGATAGAAAAGAGCAACCAGTTTAAAGACGTGCTCATGCCCGGCTACACCCATCTTCAGGTGGCCATGCCCAGCTCGTTCGGCCTTTGGTTCGGAGCCTATGCCGAGAGCCTTGCCGACGACATGCTCTTCCTGCAGGCTGCATGGCGCATGACCAACCGCAATCCACTGGGCAGCGCTGCCGGCTACGGCTCGTCGTTCCCGCTCAACCGCACCATGACAACCGAGCTGCTGGGCTTCGACACGATGAACTATAACGTGGTGTACGCTCAGATGGGGCGCGGCAAGACAGAGCGCAACGTGGCATTTGCCATGGCGTCGATAGCCGGCACGGTGGCCAAGATGGCATTCGACGCCTGTATGTTCAACAGCCAGAACTTCTCGTTCGTCAAGCTCCCGAAGGAGTGTACCACAGGCAGCAGCATCATGCCCCACAAGAAGAATCCCGACGTGTTCGAGCTGATACGCGCCAAATGCAACAAGCTGCAGGCGCTGCCGCAGCAGATTGTGCTGATAATGAACAACCTGCCGTGTGGCTATTTCCGCGACCTGCAGATTATCAAGGAGTCGTTCCTTCCTGCTTTCGACGAGCTTAAGGACTGCCTGCAGATGGCAGCCTACATCATCAACAAGATGGAGGTAAATCGCAACATTCTCGACAACAAGATGTACGACCTCATGTTCTCCGTTGAGGAAGTAAACCGCCTTGCGGCTGCCGGCATGCCCTTCAGAGACGCCTACAAAAAGGTTGGACTCGACATCGAGGCAGGTCAGTTTGTGCCCGACAAGAACATACACCACACTCACGAAGGTTCTATCGGAAACCTCTGCAACGACAAGATACAGGCTCTCATGGAGCAGTGTCTCGACGGTTTCCACTTCGAGAAAATGGAAAATGCTGAGAAAAACTTACTGAAATGAAAAAGTACACCTATTATATAATAGCCCTTCTGGCACTCTTCGTGTCGTGCGACGATGCCGAGTTTGAGTTCAGCAGCGACTCTTGCTACTTCATATTCGACAACAGCGCCAACCGCAGTCCTATGCTCGGCACGGCCATGAATTCGCTTTCGCCCGGCGTGTTCTGCCATGCGGCAGTGAGCGGAAGATATTTCGTGTTCAACACAAACACCGCTCCCGGACAGACCGAACGCGTGGCATTCAATGCCGTCGACGAGCAGCGCACGCTAATCCTCGGGGCATATAACGAGAGCGGAATTATCGTGGGCTACGGCAACCTAAACTCGCCGGCCATCTTCTATGCCTACGACAATCAGTGCCCCAACTGCTACAAGGAGAGTAACCTGCCGCGCTACGGACTTACGATGGACACAACCGGCAAGGCGACATGCAAGAGCTGCAAGCGCGTGTACGACATGAACAACGGCGGAATCATATCCAGCGGCGATCCTGGAGACAAACTTATACGCTACAGATGCAGTACAACGGGCCCGACAGGCGTGCTTTCGGTCATTAATGGGCAGTGAGAGTATTAAAATGTGTAAATTAGTTTGCTCTTTCGAGAAATAAACTTATCTTTGCACTGCTCTAATGCGGAAATAGCTCAGTTGGTAGAGCACGACCTTGCCAAGGTCGGGGTCGCGGGTCCGAGTCCCGTTTTCCGCTCTAGTGGAGCCGCAATGGTGGAATTGGTAGACACGAGGGACTTAAAATCCCTTGGCCAGTAATGGCTGTGCGGGTTCGAGTCCCGCTCGCGGCACTTATATCTAAAACCTTTCATTATGAAAAAAAATCTTATCTTATTCTTATCGGCAGCATCAGTGATTGCACTGTCTTCTTGCTCTTCTAAGCTTGGAGAGTTGTCTGCTGACAATTTCAATGTTACACCTAATCCGCTCGAGTCTAGAGGTGGACAGGTGGCTGTAACAATCAATGGTACATTCCCCGAGAAGTACATGAAGAAAAAGGCTATGGTTACAGTTATCCCCGAACTGCGTTATGGCAACGGACAGGCTGCACAGGGTCAGGCTGCTAAGTTCCAGGGCGAAAAGGTTGAGGGCAACGACCAGACAATTGCTTACAAGGCTGGAGGTAACTATACAATGAAGTCTAACTTCAAGTATGTTCCCGAAATGCAGAAGAGCGACCTTTATATGACTTTCGATGCTTATGTTGGCAAAAAGAAGAAGAAGGTAGAGATTCCTGCTGTTAAGGTTGCTGAAGGTGTTATCGCTACATCTGAACTTTATAAGAATACTCTCGCCGGAAGCGGCGCTTGCATCGCTCCCGACACATTCCAGCGTGTTAGAGATCAGAGACAGGCTGCTCAGATTAAGTTCCTCATCAACCAGGCTAACCTGCGCAAGAGCGAGCTGAAGAACAACTCTGTTAAGGAGTTTGTTGAGCTGCTTAAGAAGATCAACGCAGATAAGGAAGGTCTGAACATCAAGAACGTAGAGGTTTTGGCTTACGCTTCTCCTGATGGTGGATTCGACTTCAACGACAAATTGGCTAGCAAACGTCAGGATGTTTCTGTAGACTACGCTAAGAAACAGCTTAAGAGCGCTAAGGTTCAGTCTGACGTTACCGGTAAATATACTGCACAGGACTGGGAAGGCTTCCAGCAGCTTGTTCAGGCTTCTGACATCCAGGACAAGGACGTAATCCTCCGAGTTCTCTCTATGTATCAGGATCCTGAAGAGCGTGAGCAGCAGATCCGCAACATGTCTGCAGGTTTCCGTGAGCTCGCTGACGGTATTCTTCCTGAACTCCGTCGTTCTCGCCTGATCATCAACTATGAGACAATCGGCCGCAGCGACGAGCAGATTAAGGAGCAGTATAAGGCTGACGCTACAAAGCTTAGCGTTGACGAACTTCTTTACTCAGCTACTCTTGAGGACAACGTAGACGCTCAGGAGGCTATCTACAAGAAGACTATCGAGGTTTATCCTAACGATTACCGTGCTTACAACAACGTTGCTGCTATCGAGTTCGCTAAGGGCAACGATGCTGAAGCTAAGAACTATCTGGCTAAGGCTCAGTCAATCAACGGCAATGCTGCTGAGACTAACGCTAACCTTGGCTTGATGGCACTGAAGAACGGCAACGTAAGCGAGGCTGAAAACTATATCGCTAAGGCTAACGGAGCTGGTGACTACAACAAGGTTCTTGGTACTCTGAACCTCGCTAAGGGTGACTATGCTACAGCTGAGCAGAACCTCAACGGTATCAACTGCAACACAACTGCTTTGGCTCAGATTCTTAACAAGAACTATGCCGGTGCAGCTAACACTCTGAACAGCATCAAGAACAAGGACGCTATGACAGACTATCTGCAGGCTATCCTGAATGCTCGTCAGGGCAACGACAGCGCAGCTTCTTCTTATCTGAAGAGCGCTCTGCAGAAAGATCCTTCACTTGCAACATACGCAAACAACGATCTTGAGCTGGCTAAAATAAGCAAGTAAACATCGCTGGCGCATGAAGCGATTGATATATCTTACGCTCACCTTGGTTTTGGTTGCCTGCGGAACACGCAGAGGCTATTTCAACTTGGATGGCCGACTACTCAACCTTAACCAAGGTGAGTTTTATGTTTACAGTCCTGACGGTGTGTTCGACGGCATTGACACGATAAAGGTTGAAGGCGGACGCTTCACTTTTGAGACGCAATGCAAGGAGAGCGGCACGCTCGTCATCGTATTTCCAAACTTCTCCGAAGTGCCGGTCTTTGCCGAGCCGGGCAAGTCTGTTTCCGTAAAGGGTGACGCATCACACCTTAAGGAAATTGAGATTGAAGGTACAAAGGAGAATGAACTTATGACGGCTTTCCGTCAGCAGCTCGTAAAGGCGTCGCCTCCTGAGGAGATGTCTTATGCTGAGAATTTTGTGAAAAACAATCCGGCTACGGCTGCCAGCGTGTATGTTCTTAAGAAATATTTTATCCTCGTTCCAGATGTAAACCTTGACAAGGCTGCAAGTTTGGCTGATATAGTTTACAAGGCACAGCCGAAGAACGGTGAGGTTGCACGCATTGTGCGTTATGTGAAGATGATGAAAAATAATGCGGGTGGCGCCAGAATACCGTCGTTCTCTGCACAGGATATCAACGGAAAGAACATTTCCGCTTCATATCTTCAGGGTAAAGTTGCCGTTGTCTATACATGGGCTGAGTGGAGCTATGAAAGCCGTAACATGCGCGACAGGCTGCTTAGACTGAAAAATGAGTATGGAAATAAACTTGCGCTGATGGGCATAAGCCTTGATGCAAGCAAGCGTACATGCAGTTTTGCTGTGCGCAGTGACTCTACGGCATCGCCTGTAATATGCGACCAGCTTATGTTTGAGAGTCCGCTTCTTGAGACCTTCGGCCTTGGACGCGTGGCAGACAACATTGTATATAATGCGCAAGGACGAATTGTAGAGCGCAGCCTGAACATCAATGAGCTTGAAACTAAGCTCAAGGTACTGCTTAATTAACGCTGTGCTTTTGCCGTTTGCCATTGTCTGCACCCTGTTGTGAGGTGCGAATTTGTGACATTGGTGATGCCGGCAGTTGGAGCTTCAGCATGAATTTTTGTCTGTTTCTGAGTTACAGACATTATAGCTATATGAATACATTTGTAGAGTTAGCGCGGTTTTTCGCAGCTAACTCGATTTGTAATTGACACAAGATTAATTGGATAATTGGTGATATATGCTTGTAAAAACTTATTGTGCGGCCGTCAATGGCCTCGACGTAACAACCGTTACCGTTGAGGTTAGCGTGTCGCGAGGTGTGCTTTATCATCTCTCCGGCCTTGCGGATACAGCTGTGAAGGAGAGCCGCGACCGTATTGTGGCTGCCCTACAGAATAATGGTATAAAGTTTCCCGTTGCCGACATTACCGTGAATATGGCTCCCGCCGATCTCCGTAAAGAAGGCAGCAGCTACGACCTGCCGCTGGCAATAGGCATTCTGGCTGCTATCGGAAAGGTGAAGCCCGACCTGCTGTCAGAGTATATGATAGTAGGTGAGCTTGGGCTCGACGGCATGATACAGCCCGTGAAAGGTGCTCTGCCGATATCTATCAGGGCACGCAAGGAAAAGTTTAAGGGACTTATTGTGCCCAAACAGAACGAAAGAGAGGCTGCCGTAGTGAATAACCTTGACGTCTACGGTATGGAGAGCATAATGGATGTTGTGAACTTTCTGAACGGTGAGGGCGACTATAAGCCTACCGTTGTCGACACGCGGCGCGAGTTTTACGAGCATCAGAGTCATTTCGAACTTGACTTTGCCGACGTTAGAGGGCAGGAAAACGTTAAGCGGGCTATGGAAGTTGCGGCTGCAGGAGGCCACAATATGATAATGATAGGTCCGCCCGGAAGCGGCAAGTCAATGATGGCCAAGCGCCTTCCGTCGATATTGCCTCCGCTCTCGCTGGCCGAAAGTCTTGAGACTACGCAGGTGCATTCTGTTGCCGGAAAGCTGGGTAAAAACATGTCGCTGATATCACAGCGGCCGTTCCGTTCGCCACATCACACCATATCTCAGGTGGCACTCGTCGGCGGAGGAATGAATCCGCAGCCCGGAGAAATATCGCTTGCACACAACGGCGTGCTCTTTGCCGACGAACTTCCGGAGTTTAACAAGTCAACTCTTGAGATGCTGCGCCAGCCGTTGGAAGACCGCAAGATAACCATTTCGAGAGCAAAATACACCATAGAATATCCCTGCTCGTTCATGTTTGTGGCCTCGATGAACCCGTGTCCGTGCGGATATTACAACGATCCTACCCACCATTGTGTGTGCACGCCGGGACAGATACAGCGCTATATGAACAAAATCAGCGGTCCGCTTCTCGACCGCATCGACATACAGATAGAGATAACGCCCGTGCCCTTCAAGGACATATCTCGTGCAGCACCGGGCGAGAGCAGCGACGTAATACGCGAAAGGGTTATCAAGGCTCGCCACATACAGGAGGAAAGATTCAGGGAATGCAAGGGAGTTCACTGCAATGCGCAGATGAGCGAGCGCATGATACACCAGTATGCCGAGCCCGGCGAAGACGGCATTGAGATGCTGCGCATGGCCATGGAGAGGCTAAACCTGTCTGCCCGAGCCTATAACCGCATACTGAAAGTGGCGCGCACCATAGCCGATCTTGAGGCTTCAGAGCGTGTGTTGCCGCAGCATCTGGCTGAAGCCATAAGTTATCGTAACCTCGACAGGAGCGACTGGGCCGAGCGAGGAGGCGCATAAGGCATGTTGCTGCCTGCTTTACAGCAGAAAAAATTAAATAACAGTAGGCCTTTATAATTGACAATAAACAAAAGGAAACATGAATGTAGGTATAAAAATCCTGAACATTCATGTTTCCTTTTTTATTTTTTCTTAGTGTAGAATCTTTTATTGAATGAGTCTTTTGGCGAAATATCTTACGGGATACCACACCGAGGCAAAGCCAACGGCAAGCACTGTGATGAATATTATGATGATGTCTTCAGGATGAACGCTCACCGGATAGGCATCCACGATGAATGAGCCGCTGCTGCGTCCCAGCGAAACAAGTCCGTAAACCTGCTGCAGCCAGCACAGCAACAGACCGACTAATATGCCGAGTATGGCTCCGATTGCCGATATCATGCGGCCTTCAAACAAGAATATCCTTACTATCTGCTTGTCGCTCGCGCCCATGTTGCGCAGCGTAACCACGTCGTTCTTCTTGTCGATAATCAGCATCGACAGCGAGCCTATGATGTTGAAGCAAGCCACGGCAAGGATGAACGTAAGGAAGATATAGGCGATAAACTTCTCTATCTTCATAATCTTGAACGTGTCAGCCTGCTGCTCCATACGGTCGAGAACGCGATACTTGCTGCCCGCAATTTTCTGCATCTCAGCCTTTACGGCGTCAAGATCGCTGCCCGGCTTGAGTCTGATCTCAAGCTGCGAGAGCATGCCCTGCTGACCGAACAAATTGCGTGCGAATGCTATCGAAGTCAATACGTAGTCGCGGTCGTAGCGCGCTTGTTTAACGGAAAACACCACACCGGGCGAAATCACCGAATCTTCAACAAATCCTTCGGTAGGATTCATCAGGTCGAGCTGTCCCTCGCGCTTCGGAGCATATATCTTCAGCTGTCCGTCCCAGTCGGCCGTCATGCCAAGGTTGTCGGCAAGGCGGATGCCCACAACGCCAAACTGGAGATTGGCGGCATGCAGCGAAAACTCGCCGTCGCCATACAGAATGTCGTTGATGTGCGACAGCTCGCTGAAGTTATCCTCAACGCCCTTCACCTTAATCATGGCCTGTCTGCCCTTGTATATGGCCATCGCCTGGTCTTCCACGCTCTCCGTTGCCACGTCGACCTGCGGCAGGTTGCGTATCTTTGTCAGTATAGGGTCGTCTGCCGGGGCTGTCTTTCCTTTAGTAGGTACAATCTCAATCTGCGGGTCGAACGATGTCAGCAGCGACGCCACGAGGTCGTGAAAGCCGTTGAACACACTGAGAGTTACCACCAGCGCCATTGTGGCCACGGCCACACCTACGACGCTGATGCCGCTGATGATGTTGATGACGTGTGTGCTCTTCTTTGAAAAGAGATAGCGGCGTGCTATGTAGAATGGAAAATTCATTTCTTCAGCAGCTCGTCAATGTGCTCGATATAATCAAGAGAGTCGTCGATGAAGAAGCGCAGCTCGGGGATAATTCTCAGCTGGTTTCTCACGCGCGTACCCAGTTCGTAGCGTATGGTTTTCTCGTTAGCCGTGATGTTCTTTATCAGTTCTTCCGACTTCTCGGGCGGAAATATGCTCAGATATGCCGTGCAGATGCTAAGGTCGGGACTGATGCGGCAGCGCGTAACGCTCACCATCGTGCCTCTCATGCCTCTTGTCTGCGACTGGAATATCAGGCTCAGTTCTTTTTGCAACAGTCTTGCAATGCGGTTTTGTCTTGTTTCCTGCATATTGATTTTTCTTTTTACGTTATCTTTATGTTATCTGCCGTCCGGTTTGGCGGAGGCTGTTTGTTTTGTGCAAACTTACTAAAAAAAACTGAGACAAGCCCATGCTTTATGGTTATTTTTTGCCTTTAGTGCCGTGCCGGTCTTCTGTCCGTACTGATGACACGGGTGTACTGTGTGGCATAATTTGTCCGCATTAGTGCTGCCGTCATGCTTTTTCTTGTAAAATAAACATTATGTTGATGCCTAATTCTGTTAACGTTAGTTTGCATATAGCCTATTTTATTCTTTCTGTATTTAACATTTTAATGAGCAGTATTTTTCCTCTAATAAATTAAAAAATGCGCTTTCTGTTTATGAATTTTGCCTGTAGAAATGTGAGAATGTGTATAGTTATTGTGATTACATATACTATTCGCACTATTAAAAGCACTATTTTAGCTTCTAAAAGGCATTAAGTTGTGATGTAAAACGTACCCTTTTGCGCTCTGAAACGTGGCTTTTTGCATGATTCCAGGCGTAAATCCGGGTTTTAGACGATTTGTATTTACGGCTTGGTTATTGTAAATCGCTGACATACAGACGCTTATGTGTAAATGACGTTTATGCCCGCTTTTTCGTATCCTGAACCGATGTTTTGATTCCGGAATGAAAAAGTAGGCATAAAAGTGTTAATATAAAAGATGTTGGTTTAACTAAAATTTACGTTTTGAAGGTTGCTGATTATCGTTGCCGATTATATCCCATGATGCATATACGGGATATGTTAAGTTTTCTCATTTAACTATGTTTTAATATTAAGTGGTTGCGTATATTGTTGAAAATAACTATTTTTGCCACCGACAAAACCTTAAAATGCAGTTCTATGAAAAATAATAATGCCGACGAAGAAACGCGTGGGCGCAATGGTAAACGCCGCAAGCCGTGGTATGGAGAAACTGGCGAAACCATTGCGATTATAGCCGTTGTTGTGGTCTTGGTGTCTGTCTTTGCGCTCGACCGTTGTGGCGACAGTGTGCATCAGCAGCAGCCGTCGTCGATAATCATGCGCGACACCGGGCAGCTGCGCCATAATGCAGCCGCAGACAAGCCTGCCGTAACTACAAGACAATTGCCCCGTACAGAGGAGACGCCACAGGAAACGGCACGCCGCGAAGGAATGGAGGCCGGATATAACGACGGCATGGAAGACGGCGAAGTGGGCGAGAAATACGAAACTCATTACAGCGAAAACGCTTCAGACTACTCAGGCAAGCTTCAGGAATGTTATGAAGATGGCTATGAGGAAGGTTACGACGAGGGTTACAGCGAGGGCAGGCAGATGCACGATGATGCCCTTTGATGTGCCGTAGCCCTGCAACATCTTTATTCTTTTATCTGTTACAGCCCTGCCGCGCCGGCTTTGTCGGCATGGCAGCATGCAGGCTGTCGTGTCTGCGTGCGGCATTGCCGTGAGAGCATTCCTGCCGGATACTGATGACAGACTTTAGTTTAACCTCGGGATGTAACATAAAATTTGCCGGAGCAGGTCTGCTTGCTACATGCTTTTTATGCAGTGTAACAGCAGGCCGGCTCCGGCAAAATCTTGAATAATCACTCCTAAAAAGTGATTTTGTCTGCGATTAGTGTAAAATCGCGAAATGCTTTATTTATGCCTGCGAATAATGCTGTTTACGATTTATGTATACCCTATGTGTATTATTCGCAGGCTGATTAAGCTGCTCATGCCGGTGCTGTGGCGCAGCATGTCCTTGTTATTCGCTTTCGCCTATAGTCTCCTTAATTATTCCGACACATGCCGCACCGATGATGAGGAACACACCGGCCACAATCATCATGTGGCTCTGTGCGCTGCCTACAAGCGTGAGGACCACGCCGCCGAGTGCTGCCGCTATGATCTGCGGGATGCATATCGTGCCGTTGAACAGACCGAGGTAGGCACCCATGTGGCTGCCGTTGAGGGCGTTGGTGACGATGGTGAACGGCATGGCCAGCATTGCAGCCCAGGCACATCCTATCAGAAGATAAGGAATAAAGAGAACATACTGGTCGCTGATGTAAGGAATCATCAGGAAGCCTATGCCGCCTAGCACGAGGCTGAGGGCGTAGGCCATCTTGCGGTTAGAGAAGCGCGGCAGAGCCATAGCCCATACCACACTGCCTATTGCCTGCACCGCAAACAGAATGCCGACCCAGTTGCCGGCCTCCTGAAATCCTGCCGATGTAGGGTCGGTGGTCTGCCAGCATGTTTCGGCTATGGCACCGTTGGTGTAGTTCCACATATACAGGAATGCAGCCCAGCTGAAGAACTGCACCAGACCTACGGTCCAGAAAGCCTTCGGCGCGTTGCGCAGCAGTTTCACGACGTTCACCTTCTCTTCGTTAAGCGGCTTGTCGAGTCCGTGATATTCTGCATACTCCTTCGGCGGCATCTCCTTCACCTTTGCCGATGTGTAGATGACGCACAGGATGAGGATGGCGGCTCCGATGTAGAACGAATAGATTACCGAGTCGGGCACTACGCCCTTTGCAGCCACGTTGCTTATGCCGAGGAACGTGAACAGGAACGGGAACACATAGCCCACCAGCGAGCCGGCGTTGCACAGAAAGCTCTGTATAGAGTAGGCCAGGGCTTTCTGCTTCTCGTTCACCATGTCGCCCACGAGCATCTTGAACGGCTGCATGGCCATGTTGATGCTCGTGTCGAGAAACATCAGCGAGATAAGACCGAACACCATGGCCGTGCTGACAGCCATGCCGAGAGAGCCGGCGTTGGGCAGCAGGCACATGACGAGTACGGCCACCAGTGCGCCGACAAACAGATAAGGTATGCGCCGGCCGAAGCGGCACCACGTCTTGTCGCTCAGCGTGCCCACTATAGGCTGCACGATGATGCCCATAAGCGGAGGCAATATCCAAAAGTAGCTAAGATTGTGAGGGTCGGCCCCCAGCGTTGCGAAAATTCGGCTGATGTTGGCGCTCTGCAGTGCGTAGGCAATCTGCACGCCGAAGAAGCCGAAGCTCAGATTCCAGAGCGTTGCGAAACTCAGGTCGGGTTTCTTCTTCAAGTTAGAACTCATAGTTTAAGGCGTTTATTTTTATTTATGTTATTATATGCTTGCTGTTGCCGCGGCTAATGTGCCGCAGTCGTCAGTGTATTCAGCTGTTATTTTGTCGACCCGCGCACCACGAGTCTTGTTCTTACCACTCTTTTCTCAATCTTGTCGAGCGGTATTCTGCCCTCGGCCTTGCCTATCAGAATAGATGCAGCCTGTCTGCCCACCTCTTTTCCGTTCTGTTCGACCGTGGTGAGCATAGGGTCGCAGGCAATGGCACGCTGTCCGTTGGTGAATCCGCACACCGAGATGTCCTCAGGGATGCGCAGTCCCATGTGCTTTGCCGTGTACATTATGCCGATGGCCGTGTCGTCGTTGACGGCGAAGAAGGCGTCGGGCCTGTCCTCCATGTTGAGCACCTCGGGCGTAATCCTTTCGGCATGTTCTCGGTTGTCGCAGAATCTTTTCACGCAACTGTCGGGGTCTATGCCGTGCTTGCGCAGCGCGTCGTGCCATCCGTTGTATCTGTTCTTCGATATCTCGAGGTTCATGCTCGAGCCGTAGTAGGCTATATGCCTGCATCCGGTCTTGATGAGATATTCCACGGCCGAGAATGCTCCCATGTAGTCGTCCACCACCACGCGGCACGTGTTCATGCCCGTGCAGATGCGGTCGAAGAACACAAGCGGCACGTTCTTGTTTATCAGGTCGGTAAAGTGGTCGTACTTTGATGTGTTGATAGCCTGCGACACAAGTATGCCGCACACCTTGTTTTCATAGAACGAGCGGCACACTTCCACCTCTCTGTCATACTGCTCAAGGCTCTGCGCCACAAGTATGCGGTAGCCGTATTTGTCGGCCTCCTCTTCGATACCGCTCAAAACTGACGAGAAATAGAAGTGGGTAAACTGCGGTACAATCACTCCAATGACTTTTATAACCCGTCTGTTGCGCAGCGACTCGGCGATTATGTTGGGGCTGAAGTTGTGTTCCTCGGCATATCGTCTTATCTCGTCGCGCCTTTTTGCGCTGATTCTCGGGCTGTCTTTCAGTGCCCTCGAAACCGTTGCCACAGAAACCTTAAGTTCTCTGGCAATGTCTTTCATCGTTATGGGTGTGTTCTTTTCTGGCATCGGATTTTATTTTACAAAGCAAAAGTAGTCAAAACACAATTATCTTGTCTTTCACATTATTATTATTATATCGTTTTATTTGTGTAAACGTTTGCACAGAGCAAAACGTATTTTTTAGCTAAAAAAAAGATAATTTTATCATATCTAAACGTATTTTTGCAGCTAGAAAAAATGACCTTAAAGCTCTATTTTTTGAACTACTGCAAATATAAACAATTTAATTAATAAATCATTAATGTTAACTTTAAAACCACAAGAAGATGAAGCAGGTAAAAATGAAAACCTCTATTAGGATTCTGGCCATCTTGTTTGGTCTGTTCCTATCAGTGGGAGCATTTGCCCAAAGTACTATTACCGGGCAAGTTACAGATGCTTCCGGAGAGCCGATCATCGGAGCTACTGTCCGTGTTGCAGGTCAGGGCGGCGGTGTGATAACTGATATTGACGGAAACTTCAGTATCAAGGCTGAGCCGGGCAGCATGCTGTCGGTTTCATACATCGGATACAAGACGGTGGAGACGGCAGCATCGCAGAATATGAAGATAGCCCTTCAGGACGACTCGCAGTTGCTTGAGGACGTTGTCGTTATCGGTTACGGAACTGTCAAGAAGGGCGACCTCACCGGTTCTGTTTCTGCTATGAAGCCTGATGATATGAGTAAAGGTATCACCAACAACGCTGCCGACATGCTTGTCGGTAAAGTTGCCGGTGTGGATGTTATCACCAGCGGCGGTGCCCCTGGTTCAGGATCTCAGATCCGCATCCGCGGAGGTTCGTCTCTTAATGCAAGCAACGACCCGCTGCTCGTTATCGACGGTCTTACCATCGACAACAACACCGCTACAGGTATGAGCAACGTGCTGGCTATGATCAACCCTAACGATATCGAGACTTTCAACATCCTTAAGGATGCTTCAGCTACAGCCATCTACGGTTCGCGCGCGTCTAACGGTGTCATCATCATCACCACAAAGAAAGGAAAGAAGGGCTCTGGTCCTAAATTCTCTTACAACGGCGACGTAACCGTTTCAACAACTCAGAAACGCTATGAAGTGCTCAACGGCGACGAATACCGCGCACTCGTAGGCAAGGTTATCGGCGAGAGCGGCGTTGCCATGCTCGGCAATGCAAACACCGACTGGCAGGACGAGATATTCCGCACTGCAGTGAGCACATCTCACAACTTGTCAATGACCGGCGGACTCAAGAACATGCCTTACCGCGTGTCTATCGGCTATCAGAGCGACCAGGGTATCATCAAGAACTCTTTCATGAACCGTTTCAACGCTTCTGTTAACCTTGCGCCGTCATTCCTTGACGATCACCTTAACTTCAACATCACTGCCAAGTACATGGCCGAGAAAGACCGCTATGTTGACAGCGGCGCAGCCATCGGCGGTGCGCTTTCAATGGACCCGACACGCCCTGTAATGGACGACAGCGAGCCTTACAAGTGGCTGGGCGGCTACTGGCAGAACATCGTTTCGGCAAACTTCAGCGATCCTTCTTGGGCTTACACCAAGAATCCTAACGCTCCTCAGAACCCTGTTGCATATCTTGAGCAGAACGAGTGCTATGCTCATTCTAACGACTTCACGGCAAACGTTGAGGTTGACTACAAGATTCACGGATTTGAGGATCTGCGCCTGCATGCAAGCTATGGTGGACAATATACTGCAAGCCGTCAGAGCGACATAAATTCTCCTTACGGTTACAGCAACAACTATTATGGCTGGGACGGCCGTACTTACTATTGGAAATACAGCATCACGGCTAATGCCTATGCACAGTATACACACACCTTCGGCGCTCACTACATCGACGTGATGGCCGGTGCCGAGGAGTCACACTATCACCGCAGCGGATACAACATCGGACAGGGTACAGACCCGTATACAGGCGAGGCCAACAACCCGGCTCTGAGAAACGAGACAGAGTGGGCCACACACAACTCTCTGGTGTCTTACTTCGGACGTCTCAACTATACATTGCTCGACCGCTATATGCTTACAGCCACAATCCGTGCCGACGGTTCTTCACGCTTTGCCGACGGACACAAGTGGGGCTACTTCCCCTCTGTAGCTCTTGCATGGAAGATCAATGACGAGAAGTTCATGAAGAACATCAAGTGGTGGAACGAGTTCAAGCTCCGTCTCGGATGGGGTCAGACAGGTCAGCAGGACATCGGTTACGACTTCCTCTACACTCCGCTCTACGTAAACAGCAACTCTTATGCTCAGTATCCTTTCGGCGACACATACTATTACACAATGCGTCCGAACAAATACAACCCCGACCTGACATGGGAGACAACAACAACATGGAACGCAGGTCTTGACTTTGCATTCCTGAACAACCGCATCACTGCAAACATCGATGCTTACTATCGTGAGACAACAGACCTTATCCAGGAGGTTGCTCTTCCTACACTTATGAACTTCGGTCAGCGTATGGCACAGAACATCGGTTCACTTGAGAACTACGGTGTTGAATTCACAGTAGGAGCCAAGCCTATCGTTACTAAGGACTTTGTATGGGACGTTCAGTACAACGTTGCATGGAACCACAACGAGATTACAGAGCTTATCGGCGGTGACGAAGACTATTATGTTGAGTCTGGTTCAACCATCTCACGCGGTAACAGCACTCACGTTCAGGCACACACAGTAGGCCAGCCGGCCAACTCATTCTGGGTTTACCAGCAGGTTTACGACGAGAACGGTAAACCGCTCGAAGGCGTATATGTTGACCGCGACGGCAACGGCATCATCAACAACGACGACCGTTACTTCTACAAGAGCCCGGCAGCTGACGTATTCATGGGTCTTACAATGAAGTTCACATACAAGAACTGGGATCTGAGCACAGCATTCCGCGCATCTCTCGGCAACTATGTTTACTATGACTTCTTGTCTAACAGGGCAGCCGTAAGCGCATCAGGACTCTACTCTAACAGCGCATTCACAAACACTACACAGGCAGCCGTTGACCTCGGCTTCAGCGGAACAAACGGTACTGAGTATTATCTCAGCGACTATTTCGTACGCAACGCATCATACCTGAAGTGTACCAACATCACGCTTGGCTATTCGTTCCCGGCTCTGCTTAAGTATGCAGGACAGGATTACTTCTCAGGACGTATTTTCGCAACTGTGCAGAATCCGTTCATCATTACAAAATATAAGGGACTCGACCCTGAAGTTGCAGGCGGTATCGACAGAAATCCTTACCCACGTCCATTCAGCGTTCAGATCGGTCTTAACCTTAATTTCTAATGGTTGTGCATTTATATAAAAGTAATAAATAAAGGACATAACAATGAAAAAGATATTTTTTAGAACATTGGCAGTCGCTGTGCTTGCAGCCGGATTGACCGGTTGTGCCAACGACCTTAACATAAGCTCAATCGACCCGCAGACCAAGCCGTCTGCTGATCCTACGGCTTTGCTGGCTAAATGCTATGCCACTCTCGGACTTACCGGTCAGAAAGGTGTAGCCGGCAATGGCGACTTGAGCGACGACGAGGGTGAGTCGGGTTTCTACCGTACAACGTTCAACTGCATGGAGCTTCCCTCTGACGAGTGTGTATGGGCTTGGCAGACAGATACTGACATTCCGCAGCTTACCAACATCGCATGGAACTCAAGCAGTATCCGTACTCAGTGGGTTTACACACGCCTTACCTACGACATCACTCTGTTCAACAGCTACCTGAGCCAGGTGCCCGACGACGAGGCCAACAAGCTCAACCGTGCCGAGGTACGCTTCCTGCGTGCTCTCCACTATTGGTACATGCTCGACCTGTTCGGCAAGTCACCTTTCAAGCTCGACTTCAACATCAGCGACCTTCCTGTTGAGAAGAGCGGCAAGGACCTTTACACATGGATCGACCAGGAGCTGACTGAGATTGAACCGCAGATGGCCGAGGTTGGTGCTTACTGCAACTCTGAGAACTTTGGCCGTGCCGACCGCGGTGCTGCCTATATGCTGCATGCACGTCTGGCCCTCAACTCTGAGATCTACACCAAGGGCGAGATTAAGGATTATGACAAGGCTATCAGCTATTGCGACCTGCTTATTGGCAGCGGAGCTTACGAACTTTCAAAGACAGCCAAGAACGGCTATTCAGGATATGCACAGCTGTTCATGGCCGACAACGACGAGAACCCGCAGGCTATGAAGGAGATTATCCTGCCTATCCGTCAGGACGGACAGAAGACACGCAGCTACAGCGGCTCATTCATGCTCGTCAGCGCGACACGTATTGCCGGAATGCCCGACATGGGAACAACTAACGGCTGGAGCTGTATCTTCGCACGTGCAGCAATGGTAAAGAAGTTCTTCCCCACACTGTCTGACTGCCCGATTTCTACAGAGCCGGCTCCTGCCGGAGCTACAGAGGCCGAAATCAAGGCTCTCGACCAGCAGGACGGTTCGTCAACAGCTCAGATCGTGGCTAAGGCAGGCGACGACCGCGCTTTGTTCTACGGCGGCCGTGGCGGTGGTGTACGCAAGCTGCAGACAGATGCTATATCAAGCTTCAACGACGGACTTTCTATCGTTAAGTGGAACAACTTCCGTACAGACGGTCAGCCCACACACGACACCGAATATCCCGACATAGACATTCCGCTGTTCCGTTATGCAGAGGTTTATCTTACACGTGCAGAGGCTTATTATCGCAAAGGCCAGCCCGAGAAGGCTGTTTCTGACATCAACGAGCTGCGCAAGCGTGCCAACGCAAAGCAGATAAGCTCTATCACATCTGACATGGACATCCTCGACGAGTGGTGCCGCGAGTTCTATCTCGAAGGCCGTCGCCGCAGCGACCTCGTACGTTTTGGCTGCTTCACGACAGGCAAATATCTATGGGACTGGAAGGGCGGAGCCGCTAACGGAACAACCGTTGACTCTCACTATAATGTTTATCCTATACCGGCAACCGACGTGCTCAACAACAGCAACCTTACACAGAACCCCGGTTATTGATAACATGGCAATCAGTTTGCAATAAAGTTTTAAAATGAAAATGATTATGAAAAATATAATAAAGAAACTGTTCGTTCCGGCACTGGTGTTGGGCGTGCTGCCTTTCATGGCTTCATGTGAGACCGACGACGAGAGCAACCCTATATTAAATCAGCCCGAATCGTTTGTGCTTAACGTGCCGGCTCATGCCAACGACAATGTATACGACTTGGCTAACTCTACATATGTCAACCTTACGACATCGCAGCCCGACTATGGCTTCCCTGTTGTAACCACTTATCAGGTGCAGGTTTCTATCGACCCAGACTTCGCTTCTGGCGATGCTGCCAAGGTGGAGGCTGCCACTTACACAACTCTTGAGACCACATACAACCAGGCTAACATGAACGTAAATGCTACCGAAATGAACAATGCCATTGTAAGAATGTATCAGGAGAAGAACAACGGCGCCGACCCATCCGGCATAGTTATGCCTGTTTACGTGCGTATGCGTGCCCACATCGCCAACAGCGACAAGGGCTGGTGCAACTCTAACGTAATCACTCTGCCAAAGGTTGTTGTATCTTATGTTGCAACAATGCCTAAGACTGTATATATCGCAGGTTCTTCTATCCGCAACGGTTCTGAGGCTAAGCCTCTTGCTGCTGTCTACGGATTCGAGGGTCAGTTCTACGGCATGGCTTATCTTGCTGCAGGCTCAACATTCATGTGGGGCGACACAGACACACCGGACAAGGGCTATGCACTGACCAACTCGTTTGACGACCAGGCCGGCGCAGGCTTGTCTCAGGGTGCTGACGGCGGCATACAGGTGGCCAACGGCGGATGGTATGTTCTGTTTATGAACGTTTCGGTTGAGAACAACCAGATTAAGTCTGCCCTCACTGTTTATCCGGGCGAGGCTTACGTCATCGGTACTGTTATGTCTCAGGGGGACAATTGGGGACAATTCCCGGAAACTCAGCTTACAGCTCCTGCCGATGCTTCTGCTCAGTGGGTATCTCCTGCCTTCCTTGCCGGCGGCGAGCTCCGCGCAAGCATCAAGGTGCCGGGTCTCGACTGGTGGCGCACAGAGTTCACTCTCTATAAGGGCGACCTCTACTGGCGCGACTGCGACATCCCTGACAATTGGGCTAAGAACGTGGGCAGCGACTATTCTGTTACCTGCGAGAAGGGTCAGAAACTCTATGTAGACTTCGACTACGACAGAGGAGAAGTAAAATAACCAATAATCTAAACCATTTAACAGAAATATCATTATGAAAAAGATATTATTTTTGGGCGGTCTGTTGCTTTCAGCCATGACGTTCGTTTCATGTAACGGCGATTATGACGACTGGGCCGACCCGCAGAGCAATCCGCAGGAAGAAGCAGTTACGTTGCCGGGCTATACGGCAACGGCTGCCGACCCTATCGACCTGGCTAACCCCGGCACAAGCGTCAAGGCGTTCACGCTTTCGGCTGCAACCCTGCCAGAGGGTGCCACGATAGAGCATACACGTGTAGAACTGTTGCCGGCTGACGGCTCTTCTGCAACAAAGAAAACGCTCGAGGCAACCGCCGACGGCATGCTCGACAGCACTGCGCTTCAGGACGCCGTGGTTGAGTTCTACGGACGTCGTCCGGCAGCCCGCGTGTTCGACGCTCAGGTTTATTCTGATATCGTCATCGGCGGCCAGTCGTTCCTGGTTGATGCCGGCAAGATTCAGATTTCAGTTACGCCTAAGGCTCCTTACATTGCCGACGCTTATTATCTTGTTGGCGACATGTGCGGATGGGCTGCCGATGCAGCTATCAAGTTCTCACATTCAGGTGCCGATGTATATGAGGATCCTGTGTTCTCTGTAGTGTTCACAACACCTAAGGCCGACTGCTACTGGAAGATAGTTCCGCAGGGCAACATCGACTCTGGCGACTTGTGGCATGAGGGAACAGACGGTGTTGTGGGTGTTGCCATTGACGGCGACCCGAGTCTCACAGGCTCACTCGTAACCACAGCTCCTAAGGCCGGCAAGATAGAGAAACAGGGCTTCTATAAGCTCACCGTCAACATGATGGACTATACTTACACCATCGAAGAGATGGCCGGCGAGTATTACATGGTGGGCGACCTGCAGGGATGGAACAACGACCCGGCTACAGGCATGACATGTCTGTTCTATCCGCAGACAAGCACCGTGATGAGCTACACTACAAAATGGAAGGGTGCTTACGACCTGAAGTTCTGGGCAGGTGCCGACTTCGGCAACTGGGACAAGGCTTACGGATGTGCAGTTGACGGCGACAACTCTCCTGCCGGCAACATCGTAAACTCCGGCGCACAGTCTATCTCTGCTCCTTCTGCCGAGTATTACACCTTCACCATCGACATGACAACCATGAAGTATACATGGACTAAGCTCAGCGACCAGGCTCCGAAGGAATACACCTCAATCTCGCTCATCGGCGACTTCAACAGCTGGAACGGCGACGTAGACCTCACTCAGGTTACTCCTCACAACTGGTATGCCAAGGTCAGCATCCCGTCTGACGGCGGACTCAAGTTCCGTGCAGGACATGACTGGGCTGACAGCTGGGGCAACGGTGCCAACATTGCCGACAACTATTATGGCAAAGCCGACTATAACGGCGGCAACATGACAGTTCCGGCTGGTACCTACAGCGTCTACTTCAACGACATTACCACTGAATTTGTATTCTTAGCAGAATAATATCAGATTTTGTGTTATGCGCCATGCACCCTTGTTTAAATACAAAGTGCGTGGCGCATTTGATTTTTTGCGGCGCCTCTGGCCCAGGATAAAAAACTTACAGAAATCATACGTCATACAAAATAATTCTATAACTTTGCTTTTGGTTATCATAGCGATTATTGTTCATTATTCTTTTTCCGCAAAAGATACGGCAATTTCGTTAATCACCAATTTTACAAGCATTTACAATTCATCTAACTCGCTTTTAAAAAATTATAGGATATGAAGTATTGGATGCAACCTGCTAATCCTAAAATATTTAAGATTACAGAACTATTTCAAAAGAGAGACGTGGTTGATTGGCGTCAATTTAGAAATTATGAAATTGGAGACATTGTATATTTATATATTGCTAGACCTATTTCGCAAGTAGTATTTAAAGCAGAAGTAATAGATATAAATGTTAAAGCAGAGAATACTATTGCTGATAAAGAATTTTGGGTAAATCCTAAAGATTTTGATACAAGTATTAATCTGAATCGCTTTTATAGAATGAAATTGCTCGCAAAGAACACTACAGAACTTCTTAAATTGAATGATTTGTGCGAAAATGGGCTTAAAGCCGCTCCGCAAGGTTCATTGATTATCAAAGAGCCACTTCTTTCTTATATTCAAGGAGTGTTCTAAATTAATGTGAGTTCGACGTTGTTCTTAGCGTTGTTTTGAAGCAACAAGGCTATTGTTCTGTCGGATATGTTATCCGACAGCATCACGTATCAGGATCTTTGATCCGAGACTCATACCTATTAATAAAAATTAGGAAGTAATCGGAGTTTTTCAACTAAAAAGCCTTAATCTATGAAGCTAAATCTAATTTGTTCATGTTTTGCCGCTATGTGTGCGGCGTTCGTTGTTTCGTCATGCAGCAGCGACGACGAAGGAACGACAACGGTAAACGTCCGTAATGTCTACACTACGGGATGTAAGACCGAAGGACAGCCTTCACAGGCCGGCTCCGCAACAACACGCAGTCCGTTTGATACAGAGTATGTAGAGTATAAGAGCAAGAGCGACGGTTATGTCTACATCAACCATGCTAACGTGTCTTACAACTGCTGTTCGGAGAAAATAGACGTTACGCTGACCGTTACAGGCAACCGCATAAGCGTTGTTGAAAAGGAGACCGACACAAGCTGCAACTGCATCTGTCCCTTTGACGTCTCTTACGAGGTCGGGCCGTTGAAGGCCGGCAAGTATATTCTCGTGATAAACAGCCACAACACGCTCCACGAAATCAACTTCACGTATCCGTCAGACGGCAGGGTTGAGCTTTAGAATATTCTTATTTAAAGAGTAAAGACAAATATCTTGTGGATTCTGTCATTGTTATGAATCCACAAGATATTTTTTTGTTGTATATGCTATGCATGTGCAAGTGAAAAACGAAAAGTGAAGAGTGAAAAATCCAAATGCCTTGTGGTGATGCAAAATTTTGTAGGGAATTGTTGTTGAGAAACAGCAAGACTAATGTTCTGCCGGATATGACAAATTAAGTGAAGAACGAAGAGTGAATAATTCATATGCATTGTAGTGATACAAAATTTTATAGGGAATTGTTGTAGAGAAACAGCAAAGCTAATGTTCTGTCGGATATGCTATCCGACAGCAAAAAATATAAGGATCTTTGATCCGAGACTCATACCTATTTAATCAAAAAATAGGAAGCAAGCGGATTAAAAAAATCCTTATATTCAGTTCCGGCAGATTACAAATCAGCCGGCACAATAGTCTTGTTGGTATATGTCCGGCGTCACTGGAAAATCTTTTAAATTGAAATGCTTTATGGTGATGGAAAATTCTATTTTTGTTTTGAAGCAACAAGACTATTGTTCTGTCGGATATGCTATCCGACAGCAAAAAATATAAGGATCTTTGATCCGAGACTCATACCTATTAATTAAAAATAGGAAGTAATCGGATTAAAAAATCCTTATACTCAATTCCGGCAGATTAATTTTATTGATTGCCGGCACAATAGTCTTGTTGGTATATGCCGTTTGTTTTTAAGTTACAATGCATCTGACTTTAACTCCTAAAAAAATATCTCCTAAATTGAACGTTTAACGTCTCCAGAATCGCCATGCTCGTCACGGTTTCGTGGTTTGGCGTGAAAAATAGCTGATTTTGCACATTTTTGTTAAGACGTTGATTTATAATGTTTTATACATTTCGCTGAACTAAAACGCAATGGTTAAAAAATATTACTCGGCCACTTTTCGCTCAAAACCGATAGGTTTACCGTTCGGATGTTGCCCTTTTGCATCACAAAAACAGCCGTTTTAGCTCTGAAAATCCATGTTTTTGCGCCATTTTTGCATGAGAAAAGCAAACGGATGTTAAATATTTTGCTGCTGCAATGCATACTCTTTAACATCCGTTATATGTTGATTTTCCAGATTGAAAAAATATTTTGTCCTGACTTTTTACTTTTTCATGCTAACATCCTGACCACGGTTTAGCGTCTTTATGTTTTTATGTATAAGATACCCGGAATTTGTTTTATGTTGCAAAAATGAAATAGCTCGGCATGAAAAATACTTGGTAGGCGAGTGGGTTAGGAGGGAGACGAGGTGAGTTTTTGTGGGGTTTGAGTATATTATAATAAACAGAATGTCTTGTTTAGGACATCTTGTTATCAGGCAAAGCGAAAGGCTGAATCCTAATGCGATTTAGGTTAAAATGTGGCAGCAACAAAAGTGACGAAATGGTATGCATCTAAATTATTTTTTTATTTAATAATTCAGGCGTGACGTCACTTTTGTTGCTGCCGACTGTTTGCATAATGACTTATTTGCTTGAACTTGAAGTAATCTTTACAAGTCCTTCTTTATTAAAGCGATAAAACATTTCCGTGCGTTCTGGAGTGTCGTTCTCAAGCAGTAGAAGAAGTTCTTTGGCAAATTCCAAATAGCCGGAGCCGTTGGCTGTAACTATACGCTTGTCTGACACAGCCTGTTCGTTTACATAGTTGGCCTCGTTCGTATAGCTGTTTCCGCCCCAAAGTTTCAGTTGTTCCAGTCCGTTTCCGGTATGCCTGATGTTATTCAGAAATCCGTGTCTGGCGAGGAATGATGCCGCGTTGCATATTGCTCCAACAATGATGCCCCGACCGATGGCGTTTCTTACTATTGGCACCACTCTCTCGGCTTCCTGCCCGTTAAGCCAGCCGAATCCGCCTATAAGTATCAGTGCTGCGTAATCCTCGGGCATGGTGTCTAGCGAGTAGTCGGGCAGAGTGCGGAAGCCTCCGCAGGAGCATACCGCGTCCAGTGTGGGGGCAACGGTCTTGTTTACAAACTTAGGTGTCTCTTTCATGCCGCGCTCATCGCATGTTATGGCTGAGGCAAGGAACGCAGGTTCGTGGTCGGCATAGTTGTCCAGAAGGACATATAATATTTCGTTCTTCATATCTTTATCTTCTTTTTATTGTCTGACATTTACGTTTGCTCATTTCTTCGGCAAAAGCCTTTTCGCCTTTCTCTTTGATATAACGTATGCATGCCGCCCTGTCAGAGTTGAACAGAAAGGCAAACACTTTTGCTATCCAGTTTGAATACAGTTTGCAGTTGTTCACGTCGCGCGGGCACTCGGCGCATGTGTTGAATTTGTTTGCCATGCAGCATGAGCGTGTCTTGCACCATGACGCTTTCTCGTTCAGCCTGCATCCGGGACATTTCCCGGCAAGGTATTTGCGGCATGCTCCGCAATAAAGGCCGCAGGCCGCAATGTTTTGTGTATCAGAAATTATTGTTTTCATGTAAATCAACTTGTAGAGTGATTAAATTCTCCGTTAATCCAGAATGTGGCCTCTGTACCTTTAAAATGCAGAATGACATAGTTATGGTTGCATCGGCATTCCGCAACTTTGGCAGAAGTGTTGTTCCATATATCAGTCTATTTTGTGCCCATAAGCTCCTCTGAGGGCGGTTATACAATATGAAAGCGTGGAACTGCAATATATGATATTCGGGAAGTC